>CALBBA010000341.1 GCA_937926755.1 uncultured Collinsella sp. | reverse complement strand
ACGATATGGCACCGTGGGGACACATGTATGTCAATCCTGGTCTAACAGAGCCATAGAAATTGGTATGCCATCCGCACCCTGCTCAATTTCGAAGAGCACAAGAAGACGGGCTACAGCATTTGGTCGGTCGATGGCGACTCGGACAAAGATGGAAAGGTCATCCACGTATGGAGTGGCGAGCATGACGGCAAGGCCAGTCGCTCTTTTGCGTTCGAGCGTCAACCAAACGGTACCTATATCATCCGAGACCGCACGGTCGAGAAAGAAACCGAGAAAAAAGACATTAAGTACCTGGCCATAGAAAAGGACGGCAAAGACCAGGACAACAATAAGATCTGCCATAAGAGTAAGAGCATTCCGTGGGAGCTCGAGCTTGTCGGTTACGACAAGGGCGAGATCAATACCACGGTTAGAAGTATCGACTGGATCACGTATAGCAGCTACGTCGACGGACCATGCTGGATGAAATACGTCGACGGCAACAAATACCTCGACGAGCTGAGCATCCCGGGCACGCATGATTCAAGCACCTGCAGCGTCGACAACGACACCGAGCCCCAAACCTCGCTTGCAAAGTGCCAGCAGGATTACATCCCCACGCAGCTGCTCGAAGGCATTCGCTATTTTGATATCCGACTTGGAAAGAACAACGAGAACGGCGACCCCGGCATCGACCATGGAATATGCTACCTGCTCAAAAAAGACGGGGGCTTTATACATCTCTCCGATGTCATCGGTTACTTCAAAACATTTTTGAGCGAAAACCCGTCAGAAGCGCTCATCATGCTTGCGTCACGAGGCAACGACGAGGCTACCGACGAAAGCGTTACGACGGCTTTCGCCAAGGTTATGCACGATAATCCCGATCTGTTCTACACATCGAGCCGAATCCCCACACTGAACGAGGTGCGCGGAAAGATCGTCCTGCTGCGTCGATTTGTACTCGCCGGCAACAGCGTAAGCGGCCACACGTGGGGCCTCGATCTCACCCAATGGGACGACAAAATCAAGGCGCATTCCGGGCAGTCGATGTGCCTCGTCCAAGACGCGCGAGGCTTTGAGACTACGGGCAATGCGGGCGACAAAGAGCCCTATTGCACCAAGGTATACGCCCAGGACCATTTTGAATGCACCGGAACCGACAAGACTAGCTGGGTCGATATGGCGCTGCGAGAGACGACCAATCTCACGCGCAACAAGGTGGACGTCGAGGACAATGATGGCGCCAAGGTGCAAGTCCTGGAACGCTGCTGGTCTATCAACTACACCAGTTGCACGAATTACAAACAAGGAAGCAATCCTTTTACCGCGGCGCGAGTGGTCAACGAGCATCTGTACAAGAGCCAGTACATCAATCCCAGCGGCAGCGATAAAACAAAGTCAGATTGCCTCAAGCACGTTGGTATTATCGCGTCCGACTTTGTCGATTCGGCACTGGCCCGGAGCATCTACCAACGCAATTACGACGCGAAGCACAAGCCAACAGTTTCATGCTGCCTCCCGGACCGCATGCACATGACGTATGGAGACTCGCTGAGCGATGCCTCGCTCCAAGATGGCAAGACCGTTGGCGAGGGCCATTTCCGCCTTGTCGACAGCAGCAACGTACTCAACGTGGCGGCTTCGGGCCATGCGTTTGCCATCGAATATGTGGATGTCGATGCCCTGGGCAACGAGACCGTTACGGAGCTGCGGGGCCCCGTGCCCATCGATATCGATCCACGCGCGCTGACACCCCACTTTGAGGGGCTCGAAGGCCTTAAGGCCGGCGAAAACGTGCGCGCCAAGGTCACGGCGCCGCTCGAGGGCAAGCTCGAAACCGATGCCTGCACGGCCCAGCTCGAGTTTGTGCACGACGCGAACGGCGCTCCGGGCGCGGCAATGGCCGAGGGCGAAACATTTGCCGCAGGAACGTACTGGGTGCGCGTGAACGGTCTCTTGGGCGACGCGGCGCAGAACTACACGCTCGCCAGCGACGGAGCCGCAAGCTTTACCGTGACGACTTCGGACAGTGCAGGCGGCGCCGGCACCGGCACTGGCGCCAACGTGGGCAGCGCCGACAAGAACGGCAAGGGCAACAAGGGCAAGGGCTCGGACGGAAAGCTCGCCGACACGGGCGACGGCTCTGGTATCGCCGCCGGGCTCGCCGCTGCCGCCGTGGCAGCAACGGTTGCCGGCGCAGCAATGCTTGCCAATGACCGCGAAGACAACGAAGGTGCTAGCGAATAGGCAAGCCAGTCTTTTGGGCGCATCAACTCAATCGGGGCGCAGAATACCGTTCTGCGCCCCGATTTTCACCTTGGCCCGTACGCCGTTATCGGCTACATCACCATGTTCAGCGCGTTAACAAACTCCTGGGCCTTCGCACGACTGCTCGGGCTAAAGACGCAAGCGGTTAACAGTCGATTGCGCAGAAAAACGTCGCGGCCCTTGATCCTGTTGACCCCCGTGATGTCCTTAAGGTAAACGATCTCGGTGCGCTTGCCACCAAACGTGCCCTTCTTGAGCACCTCGATACGGTTAGGCTGGATCTTGACGTCTTTAAACCTGCCCGAACCTTTGTCCTGGAACAACAAGGTGCTGTTGTCCATGCGTGTCACTCCCATGGGGTTCGCTAAAACTGCCTCTATGGTCACATTTTAGTCACTTCGGGAATCCTGCACGAAGGCGCTAGGTGACATTGAAATTCGAGTCCGTGCGAGGCTTTAAGATAGACATGATCAGCCGCATCGATGCGACTGGCAATGCTTCTAGGAGTACGCCTCGTATTATTCGCCATTAGAGGAGGCCTTACATGCTTTACGTATGGGAATTCGAGTTCTTTGATTCGGACGGTATGGTCGATGCCGTGCCATGTGGCTCGCTGGACGGAGGTGGAACGTTCGGATCCGACCTAAACGACGCCGTCGAAAGCGCCGCCGATTTTCTCGCATGTATGGTCGACCATCACCTTATGGGCGGCGTCGATTTTCCCGCGCCGGACTTTGGACACCAGCCACAACACGGCGGCAAGATTATCGCCGTGGCCGTCAGCCACGAGCTCGGCGACATCCCCGCCGTCACCGCAGCGGATGCCGCACGTATGCTCGGTGTTAGCTCAGCACGGGTATCGCAACTGATAAATGCAGGAATGTTGGATTCATGGAAGGACGGCGCCAAGCGCATGGTGTCCAAAGCTTCCATCGAGGCACGACTCGCCGACGCCCCAAAGGCGGGACGTCCAAAAGAGGTCCCCGCTGCCGTGTAAGGCGATGCCGCTGTGGGCTTTCCTCACCTGACATGCATGGCAGCCAGGAACGCTCGATTCGGGACTCACTGCGCCCCGAATAGAACTGGGCTCATTGCCGCAGGCTGATTTACACCCCCGATCCCAAGAAGACAGAAGCGCCACTTGCTTCGTTGAGCCCCAACATCCAACCCCGGCTCCCCCTCGTATCCCCAGTGGCATTTCAACTCCAGGATATGTCGCGATTATAGCCCGGTCATCCATGCAAATGTCATCCATGCAAATGGGCATCACTCTAACACTGGGGTCAGATATCCCCCGCTGCGGCGTATAGGGTAAAATCTTGCCTGCCGCGGAATCCGCCTGCGGGCAACGCTCCGATCTCCGATTGGGGTGAAGCCTATGAACTTGTTTCTTGAAATCCTGCGCCTCTCGATGTATGTGACCGGCATTGCCCGGAACCTCTACTCGATGTGGAGGGAATATAAGCAGTAACGGATAGCGAAGGGAGTCATAGAAAGGGCCGGTTGCACCCGGCCCTCAAGACAATTGCACCTGCGTTGCCCGCGTCTCCAAAGTTTGAGCAGCTGAGGAGCGGGTTCCGCGGCACAACCTGATTTTACCCAGTGAGGCGGCTCTTTTGCAGCCGCTCCACTGTTTATTTACATCTGGCACTCTCAAACAATCAGACGGCAGCCCGCACTCCTGTGAGCTGCCCCATACCCCTGGCTTTCATGTTACGACGCCAACCGGCACTACTCCCTACTTCCCAAAGATCGCGACGAACAGGCCCTTGCGTTTGGGCTTCTCCTCTCGGTAGGAACCCTCCGCCGCTGCCACCTGGCGCGGTTGCTCGCCGCCTCCACGGCGCACGATCTGGTATAGGAAGGGCGATTTAACGTATTTGACCTCGATGGGCGTGGCGTGCACGGTGCTTTCGCTCGACAGCATCACGTTGGGATTGAGCGGTGCCACCACATGCGTCTCGCGTTTGTCGCTAAACACCACCGCGGCCGCGCGGCCCGTCTGGCCGTTCACGGCGATGCGCACCTGCTCGCCATCGCGGCTGTCCGTCGCCGGACGATCGACAAAGTAGACCGGCACCATCACCAGGCCATCCTTGTGCTTGCGGGCCTTGCGCGCCCACGTGCAGATGCTCTTTTTATTGAGCCCCAGGGTCGCCTCGGCATCGTTGCCCGCAACGTCGAGCGCCAGCTTATCAATGACCACCTGGTCCTTAGTGGACGCATCGACGGAAACGACGCGGAAGTCGCCTTCCTGCATAGCGGGATCGAACGGCCCCACCTTGCCAAAGTCCCACGGCTCCAAAATGCCCATAAGGCGAACATCCAGGTAGTTGGCCCTGGGATATGCCCAGTCGAGCACCTCGTAGTACACCAGGGTCTCCTTGCTCAGGCCCTTGCCCGGGAAGGACGCCATCATGCGCAGGTCCGCCAGCGCCATGGGGAAATAGAAGAGCATCATGTCATTTTGGATTGCGTCTTCCACATCATGCCCGGCAAAGGCGTCCGGGTACCGACGCACCAGCTGCAGCGCGTTGGCACGTGCCTGCTGCGGCGATATCTCACAGGGGACGCCCTGTTCGGGAACGTACTCGGCACCAACGCCCATGGTCAGGCGCTTGCTGAAGGTACCGGGTTTGAGCAGGTCGGCAACGCCGATCTTATTGCCGCAGGACGGGCACTCAAACACGCGCTGGGTCGATGACCCCTCAAAGGACGCGCCGCAGAAGGGGCAGGGAATGCTCACGTGCGTCGCCTCTTGGAACTCCTGCGCCGTTCCGCGATCTTCCCACAGCAGATGCTCCAGAACCGACTGGTTGCGCCAGTGCGAATTGAAGAAATACCAGTCCGGGTCCTCTGGGCGCTCGAGCTGCGAGACGTGCGTGAGCTTGAGCAGCCCGTCAACCACCGTCAGCGGCGTATGACGGATACCCAGGGCGCTCTTGGGCTCTCCGGCGTCCGCTTGCCACGGAATAACCGTTTCGCAATAGGCACACTCAAAGCTGCGCTTTGCCTGGTGCGAATACATGGGGCCGCCGCAGTTTTGGCATTTAATGGCAAACATCTCGTCCATGGAAACGTCCTCCTTTGCACAGGGCTGTCGACATTAAGTATGTCGAGCAAATCGGCGCGTGCCCATACCCATGTGGCCCAAAATGGAGTACTCGGTCGAACGGGAAGACGCAGCGAACTCGAAGGCGCGCGGACGGTCGCCCTCTCCGCCTCGCGCCCGTTAGCGCCGGCAGACCATTGCTGCATTTTCTGAGCATCGGCACACGTTGCGTCTGTGCGAGCTACACTATCCCCTTAAACATAATTGTGAGGACGATCGTTATGCTATTTGTAAATCGGCTGGTACATACGCTTGTTCCCGGCGGCGAAAGCGAGCCGGTCGATACCTCCTGCCGCACCAACGCGGGGTTTGCCGCAAGCCTCATCTGCATCGGCCTCAACATCACGCTGTGCCTGGCCAAGGGCATAGCTGGTCTGCTCGCGGGCTCCGTCTCGCTTATCGCCGATGCCTTCAACAACCTTTCCGACGCATCGAGCAACATCGTGAGTCTGCTCGGATTCCGCCTTGCCAGCCGCCCGGCCGATGAAGGCCACCCCTATGGCCACGGCCGCTACGAGTACCTGGCGGGGCTGTTTGTCGCCGTTCTCGTTTGCGCCGTCGGCATCAACCTGGCACTCGAGTCCATTACCAAGATCATCAAGCCCTCCCCCACCGCGTATTCGGCGCTCTCCATGGCAGCCCTTGTCCTGTCCATGCTCGTCAAGTTTTGGATGGCGGCGTTCAACCGCACGCTGGGCAACCGCATCGATTCCGAGACGCTTATCGCCACGGCGCAGGATTCCAAAAACGACGTCATTACCTCGGCCTCGGTCCTGGCCGCAGCGCTTATTTCGCAAACGACAGGCTTTGACCTCGACGGCTGGGCGGGCCTGGGCGTAGGCATCTTCATCTGCATCAGCGGCATGGGCCTGGTGCGCGACGCCATCAGCCCGCTGTTGGGGCAAGCGCCCGACCCCAAGCTCGTCCAGGCAATCCGCGACAAGATCATGTCATATCCGCAGGTCCTAGGCACGCACGACCTCATGGTGCACGACTACGGTCCCGGTCGGCAATTTGCCAGCGCACACGTGGAAATGCCCGGCGAGGGCGATGCGTTTGAGCACCATGAGATTCTGGACACCATCGAGCACGATATCAAACGGCAGATGGGCATCGGTATCACGCTGCACTGCGACCCCATCGCCACCACCGGCGACGACCTGCGTGGCTGGGTCAAGCGCGGCATAGCGCAAATCGACCCCACGCTCTCCATCCATGACCTGCACGAGCACGACGGGTTCGTTTCGTTTGACCTGGTGCGTCCCGACGGCTTTGACATATCCGACGAGGAGCTGCTGGAGCTCGTCGCGCGCATCGTGCACGAGCGCCGGCCCGATGTCTCGTGCGTCGTCACGTTTGACTCGGGCTTTAGCTCGCCCGACCGCCCGGCCGAGCGGCTCTAGCCAACTCAGCCGCTAGTTTCCCTGCGCGCCCGAGATGCCGTTTTGCAGCGC
>CALBBA010000340.1 GCA_937926755.1 uncultured Collinsella sp. | reverse complement strand
ACTGATTATCTGATGGAGACCCTGCGCGATATGGGGTTTGGGCCTGAGCGTTCTAATAAGGGTAACGTGCTCGTTGAGCTTGGTGGCGAGGGTGAGCCGCTCGTACTGGCGAGCCATGTCGATACTCTGGGCGCCATGGTGCGCTCCATTAAGGACAATGGTCGCCTGCGCCCCACGACGCTCGGTGGGCACCAGTGGTCCACGGCTGATGGCGAGAACTGCACCGTTTACACGCGCGATGGTAATGTCTACACGGGTGTAGTCCTCAATACCGAGCCTTCGGCGCATGTGGCCGATGAGCCGGTCAAGACCATTGAGAAGAACATGGAGATCTTGCTCGATGAGAATGTCGACAGCAAGGACGATGTGCTCGAGTTGGGCATTCAGACCGGTGACATCATCGCCATGGATCCGCGCACCACGGTGACGGAGAGCGGTTACATCAAGAGTCGCTTCCTTGACGACAAACTGTCCGCGTCGATTCTGCTTGGTTTGGCCCGCGCCGTCGCCGACGGCGAGGTGACCCTTTCGCGCAAGGTTTCGCTGCTCTTTACGGTGTACGAGGAGGTCGGCCACGGCGGCGCCTTTGTGCCGGCCGACACGCGTGAGATGATCAGCGTGGACATGGGCTGCGTGGGCGACGATTTGGGCTGTACCGAGCGCATGGTGTCGATCTGCGCCAAGGATTCGGGCGGTCCGTACAACTACGACCTGGTGACGACGCTATCCAACATCGCGCGCGAGCTGGAGCTCGACTACGCTATCGACGTGTACCCGCACTACGGCTCCGATGTTGAGGCCACGCTTTCTGCCGGCTATGACATTCGCCACGGCCTGATCGGCCCCGGCGTGTACGCGAGCCACAACTACGAGCGCAGCCACATCGACGGCGTGCGCAATACCTACGAGCTGGTTCGCGCCTACGTTCAGCGCTAACGATGCAGCGGCCTCGGCTGATACAGTAGTACCGACTGAGGCCGTCCTCTCTAAGTTGCGGTGAAATAGGGACTGTTTGGCGGTTTTAAACGTTTAAACAGTCCCTATTTCACCGCAACTTATGAAGGGGATGGGACTACTTGATGGCGGCAGTCACGGTGCCGCCGCCGAGGACGACGTCGCCGCGGTAGACGACGACAGCCTGGCCGGGGGCGATGGCGCGCTGCGGCTCGTCAAAAGTTAGCAGCATTTGCCCGTCTTCGCCGCGCGTAAGGGTTGCTGCCTGGTCTTTCTGACGGTAGCGGTACTTGGCGCCCACGCGAATGCCGCCGGCATCGAGTTCTGCCTCCATGCGGTCGGCAGGGGCACTCCAGATCCAGTCGTTGGCCGTGAGCGCTGTGGCCGTTAGGTCCTCGGCCTCGCCCAGATGCACGGTGCTGCTGTCGGCGTCGACGCCCGTTACGTACACGGGATGCGCCATCGCGACGCCCAGGCCCTTGCGCTGACCGATGGTGTAGCGCAGCGCACCGTTGTGGCGCCCGACCACGCTGCCGTCGCGCCACACAATGTCGCCCGGTGCAGCGGGATGTCCGCAGCGGCGCTCGAT
>CALBBA010000339.1 GCA_937926755.1 uncultured Collinsella sp. | reverse complement strand
CCAGTCCCTGGGTGATGCGTTCACGTGCTTCCAGTTTCGTCGCTTTGACGTCTCAGGAAAGAAATACCTGTCGACGGGAGATAAATACTACCTGGCCGACCACTCGTTTCGCTACGCCGCGCTTGGTACGAAAAAGCTCGATTTTGGCCATGTTTACGAGAATATGGTGGCAATCGAGCTTATGCGCCGCGGATGGGAAGTCTACGTGGGCGTTCTCTACCAAAAGGAAGTAGACTTTGTCGCCATCAGGCGTGACCGCCGTGTCTATATCCAGGTGAGTGACGACATTTCCCAAGAAGCGACGCTTGAGCGTGAGCTTGATCCGCTGCGACGGATTCGAGACGCCTATCCCAAGTGCGTCATCGCCCGAACAGGGCACGAAACGACTGATTGGGATGGCATCAAGGTCGTCGACCTGGCACGATGGCTTATGGGTGAATCAGGCGAGCTGGCCGTCTAGCACGCGATGACGCGGGCTGGAACGAACGAGCGAGGATTCCGTCCCGCGAGGAGGCCAATACGGCCCTCTTCGAGGGACGGAATCCTCGCTCGATCTCTTGGCGGGACATTTTGCTCGGTCGATGATCAACGGTTGGTGGAAAGCGATGCCTCGTCCGTGCCACTATTCCGTGATTGCTGGTATTTTCTGCATGCTAAAATGAATGCATAAAAGACTTTATATTTGGAGGTCTCGATGCCTGCTTTAAAGATGCTCGACAATCTTGTTCCCATCAGCGATTTCAGTCACGGTAAGGGTCCCGCTGCGTTTTCGAGAGTGAGCAACGACAACCCGGTTGTAGTTTTGAAACACAACAAGCCGGCGTTCGTTATCGTGACGCCCGATGAATACCGAGAGGCTAAGCAGGCGGAGGAGGACCTCGCCTTGTTGACGTTGGCCCTTAAGAGGACGGCTGCGACAAGCGATGATGAACTCGTTTCCCTATCTGATGTTATGGCAGAGTTGGGTGTGGGCCAGGACGAACTCGATCAGATGGATGAGGTCGAGTTTGAATGAGCGGGTACGAAGTCGCTTTCTACCCGGATACTCTCAAGGATCTCAAGCGTCTCGATGGTTCCCAGCGAAAACACGTGTTTAAGGCTATAGAAAGAATCAGAACGAACCCATTGCCGCAGAACGAAGGCGGATTCGGCAAGCCTCTTGGAAACAAGGCAGGCACGGATTTGACGGGCTTCATGAAAATCAAGCTCAGGGGAAGTGGCATTCGGATTGTGTACCGCCTCATTAAAATCAAAGGAAAAATGGCCATCGTAGTGGTAGGCGCTCGTGAAGACATGGAAGCGTACCGAACCGCCCAAAGGCGTGCGATTGATTTCGAGAAGTGGGCGGAAGAGGCTCTCTAACTTCATGGGCGAAAACAGGAATGCAGCGATGTGCTTCAGGTGTGCGAGTTTTGAAAGGCTCTGGTGATTCGGAGGTCCGCCAGAGCCTTTTTCTATCTGTGGACATTCCTCTTGGACAGTTAGTTCAGATACGTATTTTTCAGAGGACGTGTGGAGGCCAATTTGGGCACAATTGAGCTATTTTTGATAGTCTGGACCGACAAGGCCGCGCGGGCAATAGCGGGAAAGACCTATTATTAGATCTAAAGCGACTTAAAACCAGTTTGTTAGCGCCAATTAGCACCGCCAAAATATACGTATCTGAACTAACTGTCCACCACCCTCCAACAACCTCCTATTTCAAATCAAATCAGCCACCGTGCGTCATGGATATTCCCGGTGGGTCGCGGGGTGGCGGCTACGACTTTCCCTCAGGATAATTCGCGAAGCCCGTTTTCCGAGGAAAGGTATTGGTTATGTAATACCAGTTAAACAGTAAAACTATGCTTAAGTGGTATCTGGCTGGAGAACCAATTGGTATGGTTGATTAGACCCACTTCGCCATCTACGTTCATTTTTATACCGCTGGGAGAATTCCAAACTTAATTTGCGCAACTGCTCACGTATGCTGGTTCAACCTTATAGGTGGCTATCTGGTTACTACCAGTTGACCCCTTGGTAACGGGTGGGCCAATTGTACGGAATGTACCGAACACCCCCCCCGTTTGATGCGTTCGCCCATGCTGCGGGGCGCGCGTCCGCGACACTTCCGCATGTCGGAGGGAAGGAGTCCAGGTGCGTAGGAATTCCATTTTTACGAAACGGTGGGTGAAGGGAAGCGCGGTCCTCGTCGCAACAGCGGCGACTCTCGTGTTCGCTAGCCCCCAGCAGGCGATTGCCACGCCGCTTAAGGGCGTCGACTCGGCGACCGTGTCTCAGTCCGCCTCGAACGTCGTCGACATCGATTTCGCCGACGGCATCAAGGGCCGTATCACATTTCTAGAGGACGGCATTTTCCGTTACAATGTCGACCCCAAAGGCGAGTTCTCTGAGTATGCCACGCCGCGTAGCAAGTCCCACACGGCTAAGATTCAGGCCCAGCCCGACACCTCGGATACCTACAGCAAGCCGAGCGCGACGGTTGTCGACAAGGGTGACACTATCGAGATCACCGGTGGAAAGGCGACCGTGATTCTGGACAAGGCGACTGGCAAGATGAGCATCAAGTCGGGCGACCGTGTCGTGGTCTCCGAGTCCGCGTCCCTCGACCTTGATAAGAAGGGCACCGTCCAGACGCTCGCCAAGGCGAAGTCCGAGAACTTCTTTGGCGGCGGTACTCAGAACGGCCGCTTCCTGCACACCAACCAGACCATCGCCATCTCCAACACCAACAACTGGACCGATGGCGGCGTTGCTTCGCCCAACCCGTTCTATTGGACGAGTGACGGCTACGGCGTGCTCCGAAACACGTTCGCAGAAGGTTCCTACGACTTCGGTTCTACGGATGCATCGACGGTCACGACTTCGCACAGCGAGAATGAGTTCGATGCCTACTACTTCGTGGCGACCAACGATGGCGCCTCGAACGTGGCAACCGAGATGCTGCAGGACTACTACAAGGTAACCGGTAATCCGGTGCTGCTGCCCGAATACGGTTTCTACCTGGGTCATCTGAATGCCTATAACCGTGATGGCTGGTCAACGACTTCGGGTCAGAAGAAGTGGGAGACCAAGGGCAGCAAGTCCTCGAGCGAGAAGGGCGACGTTAAGTACGAGTCTGGCATGGCGACGGGCTACAAGCTCGACGGCACGCTTGCGTCCGAGACGCTCAACGGTGAAGGTCCTACGGTCGATACCGAGAACATGAAGGCGACCGATTTCGACCGCCAGTTCTCTGCCCGGCAGGTTATCGATGACTACGAGGACAACGACATGCCGCTCGGCTGGTTCCTGCCGAACGACGGCTACGGTGCCGGCTATGGCCAGAACGGTTACTACAAGACCGGCGGCGTCAACTCCGACGGAACGAGTTCTGCCGAGCGCCTCAACGCCGTGCGCGCCAACGTCGACAACCTTAAGAAGTTCACCGAGTACGCTAACTCCAAGGGCGTGAGCACGGGCCTGTGGACCCAGTCCAACCTTGAGCCCGATAGCAACTCCGAGACTCCGTGGCACCTGCTTCGCGACTTCGACGCCGAGGTCAAGACGGGAGGCATCACTACCCTCAAGACCGACGTCGCCTGGGTTGGCTCTGGCTACTCTTTTGGTCTTAACGGCATCAAGACGGCTTATGACACGGTGACGACCGGCGCCAACAAGCGCCCCAACATCATTACGCTCGATGGTTGGGCCGGCACGCAGCGCTTTGGCGGCATCTGGACCGGCGACCAGTACGGCGGCAACTGGGAGTACATCCGCTTCCATATCCCCACGTATATCGGTCAGAGTCTTTCGGGCAACCCCAACATCGGCTCCGACATGGACGGCATCTTTGGCGGCGACCCCATCATCTCGGCACGCGACTACCAGTGGAAGACGTTCACGCCCTCTATGCTTGACATGGACGGTTGGGGCACCTACCGCAAGTCGCCCATGACGCACGGCGATCCCTACACGGGCATCTCGCGCTTCTACCTCAAGCTCAAAGCGCAGCTCATGCCCTATATCTACACGAGTGCGGCTTCGGCGGCCAACATCGATACGGGTAACGGCGATACCGGCCTGCCCATGATCCGCGCCATGCTGCTCTCCGACAACTCCGAGTACGCCGCGAGCACTTCGACGCAGTACCAGTATATGTTCGGTGAGAATTTCCTGGTTGCGCCGGTGTATCAGGATACCCAGGCAGATGACAAGGGCAATGACGTTCGCAACGGCATCTACCTTCCCAACTACGGCACCGATGATAATCCCACCATCTGGATCGACTACTTCTCGGGTAAGCAGTACCGCGGCGGCCAGGTCCTCAACAACTACGATGCTCCGCTCTGGAAGCTGCCGCTCTTTGTAAAGGCCAATTCCATCGTGCCGATGTATGCCGAGAAAAACAACCACGAGGCCGTGACCGAGACCACCACCAAG
>CALBBA010000338.1 GCA_937926755.1 uncultured Collinsella sp. | reverse complement strand
CGTTGACGGTCAGCACGGTCAGGGCGGTGAAACCGGCGGCCTTGATGGCGGCGGCAAACTTCTCGTCGGTGAAGGGCTCCGGGTTACCCTGCTTCCACTCGTTGGTGGCGTGGGCATACTCACACAGCGCCGGGATGTCGGCCTCGGTAAGGCCGACCTGCTCCAGCGTCACGGGCAGCCCCATCTGCTTGTTAAAGGCGGCGTAGCGCTCAAGGTTCTCGGTATCGCCCGTATAGGCAAACAGCACGAGCACGCCCAGGCTCACGACCTCGCCGTGCAGATAGGTTCCCTCGCGCGCAATGCTGCACGTCGCATTGTAGAACGCGTGCGCCACGCTCGAGTTGTAGTAGTAATCGTTTTGGTTGGTCAGGTTCGAGACATAGCCCGTGTTGACCACGATGTCGAGCGCGATCTGCTTTACGGCCTCGGTCGACAGGTCCTGGCGCACGTCCTCAAGACCCTGGACGCCATAGGTAAACAGCGGCTCGGAGCAGGTGTGGGCGAGTGCCAGGCCAAGACCGGCGGTGTGCTCCAAATTACCGGCGCTCGTGGCGTACTCGACCTCGGGCTGCTTAGACAGGGCATCGCCCACGCCGGCCCAGAAGTACTCTGCCGGTGCCTCGGCGATGATCTTGGGGTTGATGAAGATGTGCGCCGGTCGGTTGGGGTACGAATAGCCCTCGAGCGAGCCGTCGTCGTTGTAGACGACGGCAATGGCGGTCGCGGCCGAGCAGTTGGAGCAGATCGTCGGCACCGTAAAGACGATCTTCTTGAGCTCGATGGCCGCGGTCTTCACGGTGTCGAGTGCCTTGCCGCCGCCACATGCGATGAGCACGTCGGCTTCCTGGCAGGCAGGGGAGTTCACGACCTTGGCGATATTGGCACGCGTACTGTTGGTGCCATAGACGCGCGTCTCCAGGACCTCGACATCGGTACCTTCAAGTGCCGCCTCGATTCCCGGCAGCGCCGCAGCCAGGGCTCGCTTGCCGCCAATGATGGCGACCTTGGTCGCTCCGTACTCGGCCAGTGCGGCGGGCAGCTCGGTAAAGCAATCCTCGCCAACGGTATAATCACTCATTCCAATCGTGCGCATGGCAACCTTCTTTCTTTCGATAAAGTGCTTTCAGGTATTTTGCTCCAAGTGAGTGCTTGCGACCGCGAGAAATTTCTAAAGTATGAAACCGATGTTGAGGGTTTTTCGCCGGCGCGGAACGTGCTAGCATAGTTCGCATAAGCGTTGATGGGGACGAGTAGTCGGCCGTCCGCATGTTACAGAGAGCGGGGAGCGCTGAGAACCCGTGCATGCGACCGATGAAAATCACCCCGGAGCTGCGGTCCCAACGGACGCGTCGCACAGGCTCGTCTTAGTAGATATCGCCGAGATGGTCGTCGATACAGGCCAGCCGAGTAACGGATGCGAGCGCGCGAATACGCGGGCGAGGGCATCTAAGCTGGGTGGTTAAACGAAGAGCTTTTGCGGGCGTACAGTCCGTTTTGTGGCGCTTCGTCCCAGCTTGTAGGGACGGGCGCTTTTTTGGTGCCCAACGGGCGTGCGCGCCCACGACATGAAAGGGGTACCGTGGCAAACGAGTACAAGCAGACGATGAATCTGCCCAAGACCGGTTTTCCCATGCGTGCCGGTCTTTCCAAGTCCGAGCCCAAGCGACTCAAGGACTGGCAGGACAACAAGGTCTACGAGCAGGTTCTGAAGAAGAACGAGGGTCACAAGAAGTTCGTGCTGCACGACGGCCCTCCGTACGCCAACGGCCCGATCCACATCGGCCACGCCATGAACAAGATCTCCAAGGACATGATCAACCGTTACTGGATGATGCAGGGCTATGAGGTTCCCTATGTCCCCGGTTGGGACTGCCACGGTCAGCCGATTGAGCACAAGGTCGAGGAGAAGCTCGGCACCGAGAAGTTCAACCAGACCTCCACGGCTAAGATCCGCGAGCTTTGCAACAAGTTTGCTGTCGAGAACATCGAGCTGCAGAAGGCCGGCTTCCGTCGCCTGGGCGTGCTCGGCGACTGGGACAACCCATATCTGACGCTCTATCACCAGCATGACGCTGCCGACATCGAGGTCTTCAAGGCCATGTTCGATAAGGGTATGATCTATCGCGGTCACAAGCCCGTCCATTGGTGCAAGCACTGCCACACCGCACTCGCTGAGGCCGAGATTGAGTACTCCGACGAGACGAGCCCCTCCATCTTCGTGCGCTTTGAGATGACCTCCAAGCCCGCCGGCCTCGAGAACTTCGACGGCCCGGTCGACTTCATCATCTGGACGACCACCCCGTGGACCATCCCCTCCGACCAGGCCGTTTCCCTCAAGCCCGGCGCCGCCTATGTCGCCGTTGAGCACGATGGCCGTGCCGAGGTCATGCTCGAGGACCTGGCTCCCAAGTGCTGTGAGGAGTTTGGCTGGGAGTACACCCCGGTCATGGTCGACGGCAAGCCCTATGTGGTTCCCGCCGAGACCTTCCACCACATCCACTACAAGCAGCCGATCTTTGACGGTGTTGAGGGCGTGGCGCTGTTGGCCGATTACGTCGGCGTCGATGACGGTACCGGTATCGTCCACAACTCGCCCGGCCACGGCGTCGACGACTACTTTGCCTGCCTCAAGGAGGGCATCACCGACATCTGCATGCCGGTCGATGACGACGGCAAGTTCTACACCGGCGAGGAGTTTGGTACCGGCGGCCCCTTCAGCGGCATGGATACCGACGAGGCCAACCCGCATATCATCGAATTCCTGCGCGAGCGCGGCACCCTGGTCCTCGAGAAGAAGATCACGCACAGCTATCCGCACTGCTGGCGCTGCAAGCACCCGGTGCTCTTCCGTGCTACCGACCAGTGGTTCGTCTCGATGGACAAGACGGGTCTGCGTGAGCAGGCTGGCAAGGAGGTCCGCGAGAACGTCAAGTGGTATCCGGCCCATGCCGCCAACCGCATTGGCGCCATGGTCGAGCAACGCCCTGACTGGTGCATCAGCCGCCAGCGCAACTGGGGCGTGCCTATCCCCAGCTACACTTGCGCCGACTGCGGCGAGAAGGTCATGAACGACGCCACGCTCGACGCCGTCATCAAGCTCTTCCACGAGAAGGGCTCCGACGCCTGGTTCACCGACGCTCCCGAGAGCTACCTGGGT
This sequence comes from uncultured Collinsella sp., assembly GCA_937926755.1. Classification (GTDB taxonomy): domain Bacteria; phylum Actinomycetota; class Coriobacteriia; order Coriobacteriales; family Coriobacteriaceae; genus Collinsella. The sequence continues at coordinate 1,269 of CALBBA010000338.1, read as the reverse complement.
GAGGCCTGCGTCTGCCCCAAGTGTGGCGGCCATCACCTCAAGGCCGATAAGGACATCCTCGACGTGTGGTGGGATTCCGGCGTGTCCTGGAAGGCCGTTTGCGAGTACCGTCCCGAGCTGGAGTACCCGGCGGACGTGTATCTTGAGGGCTCCGACCAGCATCGTGGCTGGTTCCAGAGCTCGCTGCTCACTTCGGTGGGTGCCAACGGCCACGCTCCGTACAAGGCTGTCGTCTCGCAGGGCTTCACGCTCGACGGCCAGGGCCGCAAGATGTCCAAGTCGCTCGGCAACGTCATCGACCCCAATAAGGTCTGTGACGAGATGGGCGCCGACATCATCCGCCTGTGGGTTGCCTCCGTCGACACCAGCTCCGACGTTTCCATCGACCACGAGATTCTCGCTCGTACGTCCGATGCCTACCGTCGTTTCCGCAACACGCTGCGCTTCCTGCTTTCCGAGCTCGAGGGCCAGTTTGAGCCCGAGACCGACGGCGTCGCCTTTGCCGACCTGCTGCCGCTCGACAAGCTCATGGTTGCCCGCCTGACCCAGGTCCAGGCCGAGGTCGACGATGCTTACGCCAGCTACGAGTTCCCGCGCGCCTACCGTGCGCTCTACGACCTCGTGGTTACTGAGCTCTCCAACGTGTATCTCGACGCCCTGAAGGACCGTCTGTACTGTGAGAAGCCCGGCTCGCTCGAGCGCCGCAGCGCCCAGACCGTGCTGGCCGAGCTCTTCTCGATGCTCATGCGCGACCTTCAGCCGATCCTGTCCTACACGGTTGACGAGGCCATGGCCTATGCGCCCGCCGGCTGCGTCGATCACCAGAAGTACGCCGCGCTGCTCGATTGGTACAAGTCGCCCATCACGTTCGACGAGGCCAATGAGTTTGAGGGCGTGCTCGAGGCTTCACTCGAGCTCCGTAGCGCCGTGACCAAGGCCCTTGAGGATGCCCGCTCCGCCGGTACCTTCACCAAGAGCCAGCAGGTCCGCGTCAAGGCGGTCGTTCCCGCCGAGATGTACGCGCTGCTGACCGGTGATAAGGCCGTCGACCTGGCCGAGTTCTACATCGTTTCCGATGTTGAGCTGACTCAGGGCGAGGAACTCTCCGTTGCCATCGAGGCAGCCGAGGGCGAGTGCTGCGACCGTTGCTGGAACTACCGCACCACCGTCGGCGAGTACAACGGCCACGCTCACATTTGCAAGAGGTGTGCGAATGCCCTTTAAGGCACGGTAACTCGGCATTTTAGTTATAGGGAGAATTTGACGCCT
>CALBBA010000337.1 GCA_937926755.1 uncultured Collinsella sp. | reverse complement strand
TCTGAAACCAGACCGCCGTGTGAAACAGGTGCACGTAGACTGGACAGGAGCTGAGATCCCGGATGAGTTCGTGGAAATGAACCTGCTGCGCCTTCCCGGCAAGAACCTGATGAATAAACTGATGGACGCTGTCCTGACCCTTTATAATTATGATGACGATCCGGATAATACAGACGTATACCAGACCCTGGTAAAGGGCGTGAACCTGCTGGCAAAGCTGCCATCCATTGCATGCTACGCATACCAGAGCAAGGTGCACTATTATGACAGGGAGAGCCTGTTCATCCATTATGCCAATCCGGAATACTCCATTGCTGAGAATTTCCTGAGCCTGCTGAGACAGGACCAGAAGTTCACAGCAAAAGAAGCAAGCCTTCTCGATACCATACTCATGCTTCATGCGGACCATGGCGGCGGCAATAACTCCACCTTTACCAATGTGGTGATTGCATCCACAGGCACAGATATCTATTCCACGGTATGCGGCGGTATCGGTTCCCTTAAGGGACCGCGCCACGGCGGCGCCAATGCCAAGGTCGTGTCTATGCACGAGGACATCCGCGCGCATGTCTCCAACTGGGAGGACGAGGACGAGGTCGCGGCCTACCTGGGCAAGATCCTCGACAAGCAGGCCTTCGACGGCACGGGCCTCATCTACGGCATGGGCCACGCCGTCTATACGCTCAGCGACCCACGCGCCGAGGTCTGCCGCCGTTACGCGCGCTCACTGGCAGCCAAGAAGGACTTGGGCGAAGAGTTCGCACTCATCGAGCGTATCGAGCGCCTGGCACCCCAGGTCATGCGCGACCACGGCATGACCAAGCCCATCTGCGCCAACATCGACCTGTACACGGGCTTTATCTACAAGATGCTCGGCGTGCCCGAGACGCTCTTTACGCCGCTATTCGCCGTCGCCCGCATGGCCGGCTGGTCGGCGCACCGCATGGAAGAGCTCTTCTGTGCGCACCGCATCATCCGCCCCGCCTACCGCCCGGTGATCGAGCCGCTGGAGTACAAGCCACTCGCCGACCGCTAGGACGCGGACCGTTATAGAACTCGAGCGTGGCCAGGGCATCGCCGCCTTCGGCCACGCTTTTTATGCCAGTAGAAAGGGCTGCATCAAATGATTGTGTTTTCCGATATGGACGGAACGCTGCTGACGAGTGATAAGCAGATGAGCGACGCCGCCTGGGCAATGCTCGACGAACTCGCTCGACGTGGGATTGAGTTTGTGCCCTGCACGGGGCGCCCGCTGTCAGGCATCTTTGAGCCCATCCTCGCCCACCCCGCCGTACACTACGCGGTCTGCGCCAACGGCGCCAGCGTCTGGCAGCTCGACGAGGATACGCCCACCGACGCCTCGCGCGCCACGTGCATCTTGAGCCGTCCGCTCGACCGTGGTATTGCCCACCGCATCCATCGCATTGCCGCCGGCCACGATGTGACCTTCGATATCTTCGCGGATGGGCAGTGCTTCCTCCCCCGCTCGTTATACGGGCGTCTGGATGAGTTCTGTGGCGGCGACCCCCACATCGCGGCTTCGCTCAAGCGCACACGAACACCGATCGACATGGATATCGACAGCAAGATCGACGAGGTCGAGACGCTCGAACGCATCGCCATGTACTGGCACGACCCGGCCGATCGCGACGCCATCGCAGCAGAGCTCGACACGCTCGGAGGCATTGAGGTCACGCGTTCGTACGCCATGAATATCGAGGTCATGGGTGAGGGCGCCACCAAGGGAACGGCCCTCACGTGGCTATGCGAGCACCTGGGCGAGCGTCTCGCCGACGCCTGGGCGTTCGGCGACAACATCAACGACATCCCCATGCTACAGGCAGCGGGCCACGGCATGGCCATGATCAACGCCGAGCCCGAAGATCGCGAGGCCGCCGACGCCATCACCGAATACGACAACGACCACGACGGCGTCGCCCGCACCATCATGGCCGCCCTCGCCTAGTCATTGATCAATCATTGGGGACATTCTTAAACGACTAGTCACTGGGGACACTCTTCGCAAAAAGCTGCAAGGACTGTCCCCCACTGCCGGCAGAACGGGAACGTCCCCAGCTGCCGGATTAAGCGAGGCCCTCTAGCACGCGGCGGAGCTCCTGCTGAACGGCGTGGCCGCGGTTACGACCCACCACGCGATCGGCAACCGCCCTGAGCGCAGGGCGCGCGTTTTCCATCGCGCAGCCCGTGCCGACAAAGCGAATGATCTCGTAGTCGTTCATCGAGTCGCCAAACGCCATGACCTCGTCGCGCCCAATGCCGTAATGCTCCGCGAGCTGTGCAATACCCGAGGCCTTCGACACACCGGGCTGCATGGCATCAATCCACGCGTTGCCCGAAGGCGCAAAGGTAAAGAGCTGACCGAGTTCGCGCTGTAGCACGTACGCACTGTCCATAACCGCACTGTCGTCGCAAAAGATACTCGCTTTGATGATATTTACGCTGGGATCGGGCAGCTCCCAAATGCGCTCGGCATTGGGAAGGTCCTTATCGACCTCACGCACGAACTTGCACTCGTCATCGAGCAGGAAGGACTTGGTTCGGTCAAAGAGCGCAAGATGCAGATTGGGAAACGTCCTGACGGCTTGGGCGAGCCTTCGAATCGCCAGGTGGGAATACACCTCACGGTCTACCATCTTACCGTCGGCGTAGACTTGGGCGCCGTTAGCGGCGACAAAGTCCATCTTGTCGCGAACGGGCGCAAAGAACTCGCACAGGCGATCGTAGCGACGACCTGACGATGCGGCGAAATGCACGCCATGCTCGTGTAGCGCCAGAATCAGTTCATAGGTCTCGGGAGGCACCTGGCCGTTTTCGTCAAGCAGTGTGCCGTCCATATCGGATGCAATCAGTTTAAACATAGAAAAGCTCCCTTCGGGCTTGTTGGAATCAGACGCGTATCCGATTCCAACGTACCCAAAGGGAGCTCAAATAAGACTCCGCGGGCGTAAACGTTACAAGGACCTGGCAAATAGCTCACACATGCCAGAGGTCCTACGGTCGCGGCGTCAGGCAGCCCGCCAAAGAGTGTCCCCGATGACTAGTCGTTTAAGAACGTCCCCGATGACTAGTCGGCGTAGGTGAAGGTTGTGACGTCGAACATGCCCTCGGGGCGGATGCGGAGCGTCGGGATGACCGGCAGGGGCAGGAAAATGATGCCCATGATGGGGTCGAGCGGCGGCTCAATACCCATGGCGCGCGCCTTGACCATAAAGTCGTCGTGCTGCGCGGCAACATCCTCGGCCGTGCCCTCGCTCATAAGGCCACCGAGCGCCAGCGGAATGCGCGCCACGACCTCGCCGTTGCGCACCAGCACGTGGCCGCCCTGGCCCACGGCCTCAACGGCAGCCATCATATCCGCCGCATTGTCGCCCACCACGCACACGTTGTGCGAGTCGTGGCCGATCGTCGAGGCGATAGCGCCGCCCGTGATGGTAAAGCCGCGCACCCAGCCGCGACCGATGTGCTTGCCAACAAGACCCAGGCCCGCAGGACCATCGCCGTCGGCGCCCTCGGCCTGCAGTGACACGCCGCGGCCGTGGCGCTCAATCAGCATAATGCGGCGCAGGCCCTCGGCGTTCTCGGGGCGAGCCATGCCCGTGATGGCCTTACCCGGCACCACGTCGATCACGGCCTCGCCCGGCTTAAAGGCATAGTCGAACACGTCGAGCGAAAGCTTCGGCAGCTTAACGGAAGCACGCAGCTCATCGGCAAGGGCCGCAACCTCGGCCATCTCGGGTGCAATCTCGCCCACAAAGGTGCCGTCCTGCGCCACCAGGGCGCCGGCGGCATATACGCGATGCGGAGCCGTGGCAAACGTCAGGTCGTTGAGCACCAGCAGGTCGGCACGCTTGCCCGGGGCGATGGCGCCACGCAGCTCGTGCGGGTCGCGGCAACCGTGGTCCAGGCCAAACGCCTCGGCCGTGGACAGGGACGCCATAGAGATAGCAACCACGGGGTCAATACCGGCCTCGATAGCCACGCGGCAGGCATTGTCGATCATGCCGGTCGAAAGCGCATCGGAGGGAGCGCGGTCGTCGGTCGCAAAACAGCAGCGGCGGGGGCGGGGGGGGGGCTCCCACAGCATCCGCGGCCAA
>CALBBA010000336.1 GCA_937926755.1 uncultured Collinsella sp. | reverse complement strand
GATGCCGGCCTGCCCATGATCCGCGCCATGCTGCTTTCCGACAACTCCGAGTACGCCGCAAGCACTTCGACGCAGTACCAGTATATGTTCGGCGAGAACTTCCTAGTGGCACCGGTGTATCAGGATACCCAGGCAGACGAGAACGGCAACGACATTCGCAATGGGATTTACCTCCCCAACTACGGCACCGACGAGAATCCCACCATCTGGATCGACTACTTCTCGGGTAAGCAGTATCGCGGCGGCCAGGTTCTCAACAACTACGAGGCTCCGCTTTGGAAGCTGCCGCTGTTTGTGAAGGCCAACGCTATCGTGCCGATGTACGCCGAGAACAACAACCCCGAGGCTGTGACCGAGACCAACACCAAGGGCACTGACCGCAGCCAGCGTATCGTCGAGTTCTTCGCCACCGAGGGTGAGGGCAGCTTCACGCAGTACGAGGACGACGGCTCCTCCATCGAGAACAAAACGACTGAGGACAATGCCTACGGCACGATCGACAATATCTCTTACGGTGACCATGTGAGTACCGTCTTTAGCTCCAAGGCCACGGGCGGCACCGCAACCTTTACCGCTGCGGCGTCCCAGGGCAGCTATAGTGGTTACGATTCCAACCGTACCACGACCTTTGTGGCCAACGTGTCCGCCAAGCCTGCGAGCGTCATCGCCAAGAATGGCGGCACTGCGCTCAACGTGACCGAGGTCGACTCACAGGAGGCTTTCGACGCCGCGACCCCCGAGGCTGGCCAAGCGGTCTACTTCTACAACGAAAGCCCCAACCTCAACCACTACGGCAGCGATGCGGACAGCACCGAGGCCGAGAAGGGCGAGAGCTTCAACGACACTAAGATCACCACGAACCCCAAGGTCTACGTCAAGTTCGCGAAGACCGATGTTGCTGCAGCGGCGCAGACGCTTGAGCTGGGCGGTTTCGTGAACGCCGACGCCACGCTCGCGGCCGACCGCCTCAACGAGAACCTCTCCGCACCAGCGAACCTTGCTGCCCCCGAGGACGCCACGACTCCCACGAGCATTAAGCTCACCTGGGGAAAGGTCGATGGTGCTACCTCCTACGACCTTAAGGTCGATGGCACCGTGTTCGCCGTGGGCGATGCAGCGGAATTCACGCATACCGATCTTGCCTACAATAGCAAGCACACCTACCAGATCCGTTCGCGCAACGCCGAGGGCTACTCCCGTTGGAGCGATGTGCTCGCGGCGAACTCCGCCCTCGACCCATGGCGGAACGTGCCCGAGGCCGAGAAGATCACCTGGGAGGGCTCGATCTACGGCAGCCATAAGGCCGATCTCGCCTTCGACCATGAGTTCCAGACGAGCGACGGCGGCTTCCACTCCGGCGGCAACGACCTGGGCAAGGCGCTCACCGTCGACTACGGCCGCGCCTACAAGCTCGACAAGCTCGAGTACTATCCGCGTACCGACGCCGGCAACGGCACTGTGACCAAGATGCGCATCGAGACGAGTCTCGACGGTGTCCATTGGACGAGCCAGGAGGTCGATTGGGAGCGCTCCGCCGCCTGCAAAACGGTGACGTTCGACGGCGCCGTGGCCGCACGCTACGTGCGTATGACGCCGCTCGCTTCGGTTGGTAACTTCTTCTCCGCGTCCGAGATCGCCATCTACAAGGCCGATGGTACGGACGGTTTTGCTGTGGGTTCCAACCTCAACAAGGCAACGATCTCCGATGGCGACTTTTCCAACATGAAGAATTATCTGGGTCTCGAGAACCGCGAGCCCGATACCTCGACGTTCGACTCGCAGATTCGCGACCACTTTGCCGATCTCAACGGCAACGGGGTCTATGATGTCTACGACTACTCGTTTACCATGGCGGGGCTTGATGGCGGCACCAAGCAGAAAGGCAAGGTCGCCGGCAAGCTCGCGGTGATTCCGAGCAAGACCGAGGTCGATGCCGGCGATGAGATCACCGTCGATGTCTATGCGGCCGACGCCAAGAACGTCAACGCCCTGGGCGCGCTCGTCAACTTTAAGAGTGACCAGTTTGAGTTTGTGTCCGAGAGCATCTCGCAGGATGGTTCGACCGCCGGCATGGAGAACCTGTCGCGCGAGAAGGTCCAGTTCGCGGACGGCACACAGACCATCAACCTCGCCTTTGCCAACCGCGGCGACGGCAAGCTCTACAACGGCACTGGCGCGGTGGCGAGCTTCAAACTCAAGGCCAAGACGGCCGGCAAGGTTGAACTGCCCTCGACGTCTTGGCTCATCGGTCCGGCGTGCGATGCGCTCGAGTTTACGAGTGACGGTACCGTGACGATGCCGGACGTTCCGCAGCCCACGGTTGCCGAGTACGGTCAGGATGCCTTCAACATCACGATGACCAACGACGAGCTCACGA
>CALBBA010000335.1 GCA_937926755.1 uncultured Collinsella sp. | reverse complement strand
CGAGTTCGGTTTCCTACTCTTTGCCGCAGATGGCGCGGCAGGGGGCTGCGCAGTTAACGATTATCCCGCTTTGGGCTCCTAGGTTTTCGTATGCACGGAGGCTGTCCAACAGAGTGGTTTTGCCTGTTGCGCTTTTGCCTTGGATGATGGTGAGGTTTCGGCGAATGGTGAGTTTGACCTGAACTTTATTGGTCCTTACGGTCAGCTGGTATTCCCCTCTCATGCTCGAGCCTCCCTCAGACATTTTGCCGAGATAAGGACAAGCTCATCCATGGTATGAACAATCTGTCCGGAATTGATGACACGGGCTGTAAAACGCGCTTTGCCAAAATCCATCATATGGTAGAGGTTGATGGTGATGTCATGTTTGGAGGCGATGCGCAAGATCCAATAGGCGCAATTATCCCCGCAGGTTGAGGCGTTGTAGAGGTTTTGAGGCATAAAGAGCATCAGTAGAAGTGTTTTGGTGCCCGTTGATAGTTTCTCTGGCGGAATAACGCCAAGCACCTTGGTGTCAATTGCGTTTGCGCCAAGAACAGTGCCATTATCAATAGATTTGATAATGCGTTGTGACAGGGGATCTTGCAGCCAAGAGGGAGAATAGCTGTAATCAAAGAATGTCGACGTGTCATAAATCACATCGTCTCTGTCGCCGTAGTGAATGCTGAGCATTGTTCCTCCATGGTTGCCTGTTGCGACTACTTTACCATGTTGGGGTCGATTTCCCTCAAGCAGTGGGTAACGGGTCAATCAACATGTCTGTTAGAACGAACCGATGACTTTTACAGGTGTAACAGCTTTCTATCCTGCGGTAATTGCCTGTCTCGATATGTTGGATTTAGCAGGTCGAAACTAACGATATTCCACGATAAGCTTATACAAGTTTATATAAGCCGATAAATCTCGATATAACTTACGATAGGAATATAAAGATGCGATTTGACATGAAACGACAGATTGAAATGCTTGAGACAAGCTTTCTTTTTCGTTATATGCGGGAATAGCTTGGAGACCTTGACTTGGTTCAACACCGAGCAATTTCTAGTGTTATTCAGCCGCTCAGGCGTGATTTAAAATGTCAATCAGACGGTTTATATCGCTGTCTCCAGTGCCTAAAATATCGATATTGTAACTATGCTCAGGATTAAGCCTCAGCTTTTTCTTGATGGTGCTGGGTGTCTCATCTCTGCTGTGGTCGAGATAGATAAGACGACTATTCGAATGCTGCATGAAATCTCGCACCATAGCCGAAATGTGAGAATCACTTTCGCAAAATGAATAGCCCAAGACAACGAGAAGGACCGTGTTGTCGAGGATCTCAATAGCCTTGGAAAAGGATCTCAGCTGGGTCGTATCGATAATTGGCTTAATCGGCACTTGTGTCATAAGAAACGGAAAGACAAATTCATCCGCAGCTATGGGTTCTTTACGCACATCTCTTGAAGTGAGAGACCCAAGCGATTCGAACAGCCAGAGAGCCCCTGATAGATACACACATGAATTTCCAATCAACTTAGGAAACAAAAAATCCGAAAGCCCCGTGTAATTCGTCGTCAACACGTTATCAAATCTTCCACGTAACCTTGCGTAGTAAGTATCTTGGATATCTTGGAGGGTAAACTGGTTCCGCGTCGTTATCGCATCAATAACGGTATTGATATTATTTAATGTAAACCTATATAGACCCTGCTGCTTAAATAGCCTATCGTCTTCAAATGCCTTGCGAATCAGCGGTTCAGCAACGGAAAAGAACGCGCTCCAATAATAGTTGATCAAACGCCAGAGCGATTTGTTCCTCCTTGCAGGATTAATAAGGCTTGAGAAATACGTCTCTATGGTCCCATAGTACGCATCGTCCGGAATCACCTCGAGTGCCACTTCCTTCAAAGCGCTCACATAGCCGGCATCCTTATCTCTCTTGATCAGCATGTCAAACAGAAGATCCCGACCATAAGTATCAAGCTGATTCTCTTCATCGTCATCCTGGCTCTTAACAATATGCTCATTCAGCTGCGAGCCTAAAAATGTATCCATAGAGGCGCTGACGATATAGTTGGACAGTTTGCGAAACGCCACGTTTTTGGACGAGTAGAGAAATAGTTTTTGATACGAGGAGGGAGTTCCTGTATCCCGATTTGCACTTTTCGAAAGTCGCCCTCGATAGAATTCTTCCAAGGCTTCATACAATGCTTCATTCTGATAGTAGCAAGTGTCGAATGTGAATTCTTTTCCAGCAAGAAGCCCAAAAGGCTCGATACATTCCGCCCCGGCACCCACTAGAAGAGTTTTACTCATAACGCTGCTCCTGCATAAATGTGTTAATGATCTCAGCCCGCATAGAGCCAGGGCTCGAAATATCATCCATGATACTCCTGCATAAGAGATTGTTTGTTTAAAGGTCTTCAGCTTCTAGTCTGCTGTTACGCGTCGAACCTCAGTTTCTAGTGATGTAATCAATTGCTTCGGCGCAAGATTGGCACAGATTCACAATAGCGTATTTTTTAATGAAGGTGACTAGGCCTACCTCGCGTATCAATTTGTTTATAAACTCATCTGCAAACGATAAGCTGATGAACGGCACGTCCGCAAAGTCTAAATAGACCTTATCATCTGCATCGCTAGCCATGTTTAATGCTAAACATCGCATTTTCGCAGCGTCGTATCTGCTTCCAAATCCGGATGATTCGTCAGCCAGACGAAGTCGGAGGCTTCTGCCCGAGGGGTCGGTTTCATGGGATTCTTTCCAAAGATTGACCGGCGAGTTTCCCTCAAAAATGTCTGACATGGATATTGATGAGTTTGTCGAGACTTGAAAATCTACTAACGTGCTTCCGCCTACCGGGGTGTTGACATTTCTGAATGCGATCGTAGCGTCTGCGCCGTTGTATTTGTGAACCTTTCTATAGCCAATGCCGTCAGACTGAATATCGAGAGAACCAGATGCTGCGTCGACAATACTGTCAAGAAGCCACAATCCGTTGCCTGCGCCATTTCCATCTGTTACGCCCTTGCTAAGAGCAAGTTGTATAGCCTCCTTTGTGTCAGCAAAGGCTACGCCGCCACTCCTAAGTGAATCGGGAATGCCAATTCCGTCATCATAGACTGCGATTGCGACTTTGTTAGATTGACGATGAACTTGGGCCATTACGTAGCCTTCAACATGCTCGCTTTGCATTTTTGTCGAATGAACAAGTACGTTATCTGATATCTCGTTTAATCCGTATTCGATTCCATGGAGAAGGCCGGGCGCAAGCACCGTAGTCTTGCGAAGCGAGTCGATAATCCCACTAACCACATCAAAATGCGTATTCCTGTCGAAGCGCCAGACTTTATCAAGAAATGATGCCGAATCGATACCGTTAGGGTCTCTGAAGGGCTTTAGTAGCCCTACAGAGTCGGCATATGTCCCCTTACGGGTCGTTTTGGAGGGAAAGAAAGTACAACCGCGGTTGGTTGAATAGGATGACAGAGTTGCAACTATGGGAAGTACGCGATTGGGATATAGCCCGCTTTCATCAGCTTCTAGCCTAACCTTAAAACTATAGAAGCCAGCATCGATAGCGGCGTCTATTTTTTTCCTGAGATAGCCAGCCGCGCCGCGAGACGGCTTTATGTTTAACACTATATAGGGCTTTTGGGGTTCAGATGTATTATTCATGGTGAAACAGCCTAGCCATAGTTCCGAATTGGCAAGTAAGACTATTCTATCAATGAAGCCCCAACCGCCTCTGATACAAGCGAAACATTGGGGCATTTTTTTGGCGATATTTCGGTAAATGCGTTTGATATTGTCATGATAAGTTAGTGAAACTGCCTTACCGACTTTCTCCAGCCATATTGATTGCTGGTCTTTTTGCTTGTAGATATGCGCCTTTGCGGTGCTGTATGGGCTGGCATTATTGATAGGCTGAGCTGGAGCGTTTTGATGTCTACTGCGTGCGCTCATACGCTCTCCGCTTGCCGCATACTTAAACGATTTACGTCGACTTTTCCGCTGTTGCGGGGATTCTATCTGTTATGAGTCTGAGCTAGGATTTGATCTCAATGCACTGATGAGTACTGCCGCCAGGCATTTCCCAATCCTGTTTATTGGCTTGCCGTGTAGATCGGCGCACTCATGCCTGTTGTCTTGTTGGACCATCATCGCCGTTGCATCCTGCTTGTTGCTCTGGCCTACCTTTGTGTTTTGTTGCACGGGCCTTCTTATGCTGTGAGTGCGGAAAGCCTGTTTATAGACAAGGTCACGTACGACGAGTCGGGTGTCTCAGAGGCTGCCGAGCCTGGACCGATGCCGACCATCTGGAATTGGACAGCTTCGCGGTCGAGACATTTGGCGCCAGGGGGGGAGGCGGGCTGTCGCGCCATCTTTACGCCCTATGCCGAGCTGTACCACTACGAGTTTACCTCGCGCGGCAGGGAAGAGGCCAACGAGGAAAAGATGTGTCGCTGGAAGCGCGAGCAAGCGCTGTTCATGCAGCGCTGGCCTGAGTTCTTCTTGGATGGCGATCCGTGGCTCGGGCCGAACCTATCCTCCGACAGTGAGTACTTCTTGCTTTAGAGCGAAGTAATTCCAAGATCCGGCAAAGTATCCTCAAGAGCTGCAAGGGCGGTGGGGTTCAAGTACTTCTTATTGAAGCGGCTCTTGTCATATCGAAAACGTGTGTCAGGATTTTTCAGGTGGCCGTATTAAATTAGTTCGCTTATGTGCTCGGTTTGACTCAGAAGCTATTTAGCGTAACGGTTGAGGTGTGGCGACTCATATTTAAATTGCAGTCACAAAGACACCTTTTATCGATTTCCCGTTGAAATACTGAATTGATAGTTTAAAAATAACTTAAGAGAGCCTTAAATCTCGGAGAAAGGATGTCGTATGAAAAACCTTCGAGAAAGATGGCGCGGACTAACAGTGCTGGGAGTTGTTGCATTTGCCGCTGTCTGCATGACGGTTGCCCCGGCGCCCTCATTTGCTGATATTGATTCTCTCGTTGGTCTTCAATATATTGATCATAGCGAGTCTCGCAATTTGACAGGTTTCTCTGTTTCTCGTCCTGCTGGAACGTATTATTTCGACAACGATGGCTCGATGCAGACCGGACTCGTTCGGTGCGAGGACGGCAACCTTCGCTATTTCGATCCCGAGACTGGCGTCATGGTCACGAACCAGTGGTATAACGATTACGAAGCCGTTTGGTACTATTTTGGCGCTGACGGGATCGCGGTGTCGGGCTGGCAGTCTATCGGTGGGGACAAGTATTACTTCTACCCCGAAAGCCATGATATGGCATACGGCCGAGTTCAGATTGACGGCAAGAACTACTTCCTGAACACCCCTGGTGCCAACGCCGATGGCCGCATGCAGCATAGCGGCTGGCTCTATGACTCCATCTATGGAAAGTGGTTCTATGCGACCTCCAGTGGCGAACTGCTGACCGGTTGGCATAATATCGGTGGAACTTGGTATTATTTCGACGAGTATGGTGTCATGCTGACCGGCTGGATCAACGTTTCGGGGACGTGGTACTACGCCAACGCTTCCGGTGCGATGGCCACTGGCTGGCTCAACATCGGCGGTACGTGGTACTACCTCGACGGTTCGGGCGCCATGGTCGCTAACAGCTGGCGCAGCCTCGGCGGCTCCTGGTACTGGTTCGGCGACTCCGGTGCAATGGCCACTGGCTGGTTCTTGGCAGGCGGCTCTTGGGACTATGCGAGCGGGTCGGGG
>CALBBA010000334.1 GCA_937926755.1 uncultured Collinsella sp. | reverse complement strand
ACAGGAGGCCACTTAATGTGGCCTCCGTCGTGAGCAGGACTGTAGAGCAGGAAACCTAAGCCGGTGTCCCCGCTCTCCCGGGGCCGGCGGAATTTAGTTGTTCAGCATGCGGTCGAAGCTTCCCGAGTCGCCATCCCGATAGTCGGCGGTCATCAGAATCTCCTGCGGAATGCGCCCGCCCTCGCGCAGCACGTTGCGGAACTGCACACGCGTGACCATGGGCAGATCCTTGATCGTCGCCGCCAAGTTCTGCGGCACGCCCTGGTTGGCAGCCGCGGGCTCGCACTCTCCGCCGGCCTTCACGCGACGCTTGTGCTCGGCGAGCATGGCGCGGTACATGCCGGCATGCAGGCGAATCTCAACCACATTGGCATTGCGAGCCTGCTCGACGATGCGCGCGCCCTCGCGGTCGATATCGCCCACGTAGTAGACGTAGTTAAAGCGATAGCCGATCTCAGCCAGATAATCGTCCAGGGCATGCGAGACGCTCGCCTTGCATCCGCCGCCAAAAATCACGCCGCCCACCTTGATGCCAAAGAGCTTGGCGTGCTTGCGGCCGCGCAGCAGCCTGACGATCTCGTCGTAGGTGTCCAGGTTCTCGACCATAATGAACGGCTTGTCGGCTCCCAGCGTAAAGAAGCCCGTAAAGTGCACGGGGCGATTGGGGGCGACCTTGATCGCCTGCATGCTGATGCCCTTTTCGGTCATACGCCGAATTAGGCGCTCACCGTGCTTGCCGTCAAAAGCCTTCTCGTCGTTAAAAATCTGGTAGGCACGCTGGCGGCGCGAGGCAACCGGCGTATCGGCACCTCGGTTTTGCTCGATCCAAGCCTGGATGATTGCGATTTCCTCGGCAATCTTGCGGTTGGACATCTCGTTGTGCTGAGTGCGCTGCGGAGCCTTTTTGCCGTCCTTGCCCTCGACCTTTACGATCTGTGTCTGCTGCTCCTTGATCTTAGAGAGCGCCGTAGGCGTAGGGACAACTTTGAGCAGCTGCCTGCCCAAAACGCGAGCAAGGGCAAACGCCGATACCTCGCCGTGGACGGCCGACTCGGGCTGCTGGGTAGCAGTATCTGCTACGGCAGACTCCGGCTTCTTCTGAGACTTGCGCTTAGAATCGCCTTGGAAATTGCGCTCGCGCTTTGGCATAGACGCCTGCTTCTGCGGACGATCGGACTTGCTCTCCTTCGCCGGCTGGCGCTTAGGCTGCCTCGAAGAAACCTCGGCAGTCGCATCCTCGTCCTGCGGCGCGGTCTTCTCGGTTGCAGTCTCGGCATGGGAACTGCGGCCCCCACGATGGCGACGGCGGCGAGGCTTGCTCGGCGCGCTCTGCTCCGTCTGCTCATCAGTAGGCTGCTGGCCCTTGGCCTCGGCAGCAACCTCAAGCTGCGGCTCAACAGGCTTCTGCTCGCGAGTCGCCGGCTCAACGGTTTTCTCGGTTTGTTCGGCCTTCTCGGCCTGAGCGGTCGAAGCCGGCTCGCCCTTCTCCTGACGCTTTACGGGATACGCGCGTCCCACAAAACCGCGGCCGGGACGACACGAACCCGGAGCCTTCTTGGCAGACTCCTCAACATCGTCTGCAACCTCAGAAGACTCTTCGACCTCACGCGCGGCACCCTGCTGTGCAGCCTTAAAGTGAGCACCGCGGCGGCGCTTGGGCTCTTGGGCCTCCACGGGCTTTTGCTCCTTCGTGGGCTTCTGCGACTCGGCAGCAACCTCGGTCTCAACAGCCTCGGCATCCGTCTCGCCCTTTCGAGCAACGGCGCGACGGAAGCGCTCCTGCTGGGCGCGGCGCTGCGCATCGCGCTTGCCACCCCCGCCAAAACCGCCGCGTCCTGCCTTGGCCGTAAAGGCACGCACAACGTTCTCATCGAGCAACTCATCGGTATCGACATGCTCACGCGGAGCAACTTCTTCCACAGCAGGCACGTCAGCGGAATCCTCGACGACAAAATCTTCGACGGACTCGGCAGGCTGCTCCTGGGCATCGCGGATCTCGACATTGATGGTATAGAACGCCGGGCGCCCGTTAATGCCGCTGCCCTCGATCTTGGTAACGATCTTTGCCGCGATGAGTTCGTCGCGCATCGCCTTGGTGTCGCATTCCTTATCGACGGAACGGAAAATCTGCGCCAGCGCGCTCGACTTGATCTTGAGCGCCTTGCGGCAGAGCAGGTCGTAGGCAACCAGCTTGGCGCGCTCGGCAGAAAGCGACGTCTGGCTGCTCAGGCGCTCAGCCAAAGCATCGACATTGTTTTGATTATCGGAATATACCGTCTTGGCCACGGGGCCCCTTTCATATGTACACATATACGTCCATATGGTACAACGCACGAGCCTATCCACGCAAAACATCTGCGAGAACGCCCTTGCACCACCTGTTCTCACAAGAAAAAAGACCGGGTCCGCTTGAGTGCGGACCCGGTCTTTCCGAGTCAAATAGATGGGAGATTCAACCCGTCCGACCGACTAGGCCTTGGCGGCCTCGGCGTCGGCAGGAGCTTCAGCGGCAGCGGCGCGACCGTACTCGGCCTTGCCCATCTCGGACCACTCGGGCTCCTCATCAGGCATGGAGCCGGCCTCCTTGCCGAAGAACTCCTTGAGGCAGTTGACGGCGACGATGAGGCCCAGGACCATCAGCAGGACAGCGAAAACGAGCTGCAGGCCCTTGGTGGCGGCGACGGAGACGGCGGCCGTGGTGGCGGTAGCCGGGATGGTGCCGAAGAAGCCGTAAGCCTGGACAGCGGTCATGCAGCCCATGGCGCTCTGGACCAGCGAGGTGAAGGTGCAGCAGAGCAGGAAGGCGACGGGCACGTAGAGCATCCAGCCCTTGCGGCCGGTGCACTTGCAGAACACGGCGAGGGTGATCATGGTCATACCGCCGAGCAGCTGGTTGGAAGCACCAAAGAGCGGCCAGATGTTGGCATAGCCGCCAAAGGCAAGGGCGAGACCGGGAAGCAGGGTGACGACCGTGGCGAACCAGGGGTTGCCGAGAACCTTCATGTAGCCGGCCTTGGACTCGATGGCCAGGGCGTCGTTGGTCTGGGCAAAGAACTCGGAGAACGAGGTGCGGGCGATGCGGGCGACGGCATCGAGCGAGGTCAGGGCCAGAGCGGAGACGTTCATGGTCATAAAGACGGTAGCGAGCGTGCCGTCAACACCGAAGGCCTGCATACCGCGGGAGATGCCAGCGGCGAAGATCTGGAACGGGGTGGAAGCGACGCCGGCGTTGAGGGCACCGGTGCCGGCGGTGTTCATATCGGAGAACATGATGCCGGCGACGATGATGGCAAGGATGCCGACGAAGGACTCGACGATCATGGCGCCATAACCGACCTTGACGGCGTCCTGCTCCTTCTCGACCTGCTTGGAGGAGGTGCCAGAAGAAACGAGGCTGTGGAAACCGGAGAGAGCACCACAAGCGACGGAGACAAACAGGACCGGGAACATCATGCCGGAGACAGTGGAGAAGCCGGTGAAGACCGGAGCGGTGATAGTGGCCTGGCCGTTAACGCCCAGGACGACGATGCCGAGGACAGCGCAGGCGATCATGACGATCATCATGATGGAAGTGAGGTAGTCACGCGGGGTCTTGAGCATCTGGATGGGCATAGCGCCAGCGAAGACCAGGTAGACCATGACGACGGCGAACCACTGGAACTTATCCAGGTAGACCGGGAACTGCATACCGACGGCGAACATGAGAACCATGAGGACCACGCCGGTGACGAACTCGGCAGCACCGGTGAGGTTGAACTTCTTCTGGGCCCAACCAAAGGCGATAGCGACGAAGGTGAACAGGATGGAGATGGTGCCAGCGCAGCCAGCGGCATAGGACTTGGTGAAGTCGATGGCACCGGTAGCGGCGCCAGAAGCGTCAACGGCCGGGGTGAACATGAACGTCTTGCAGACCATGTCGGTGAAGGCGGCGATGACGATGATGCAGAACAGCCAGCAGAACAGCAGGAACAGGCGACGGCCGGTCTTGCCGATGTACTTCTCGATGAGCTGAGCGAGCGACTTGCCGTTGTTCTTCATCGAAGCGTACAGAGCACCAAAGTCGTGGACGGCGCCAAAGAAGATGCCGCCGACGAGGACCCAGAGCACGACGGGCAGCCAGCCAAAGGCCATGGCGACGATCGTACCCGTGACAGGGCCAGCACCGCAGATCGAGCTGAACTGGTGCGAGAACGCGGTGAAGGCAGAGACGGGCGAGAAGCTCTTGCCGTCCTTCATGCGCTTGGCCGGCGTGAGGGCCTCTTTGTCAACGCCCCACTTGTTGGCCAGCCAGCGGCCGTAGCCCAGATAGCCGCAGGCGAGCCCCGCCGCGGCCACAACCATGAGCAAAACTCCGTTCATTACATTTCCTCCTCTAAAAAGAACTTCCTAGACATAAAAAATGAGGGCCGTCGGTTGCGCTCGACGGCCCTCATCTTCATCAGCCGCCCGTTATCGTACGGGCTAGCTGTATGTGCTAACCCGCATCAGATAATTACTACGCTGATAATGTTTAGCTGATGCGTGAACATGTCTAAGAAATCCTCTTCAATCATGATGTGAACGATCCGTGCGTGTTCACATCCCCCAGTGGTTGAAAAGGAGTATGAAACTTTAGTTACCTAAAGTCAACGCAAAT
The DNA here is from genome assembly GCA_937926755.1 of uncultured Collinsella sp. Classification (GTDB taxonomy): domain Bacteria; phylum Actinomycetota; class Coriobacteriia; order Coriobacteriales; family Coriobacteriaceae; genus Collinsella. Next base: position 1,087 of record CALBBA010000334.1, on the reverse strand, counting down.
AAGTAATGAATTTTCAACTTTTTTGAATTTCTCGTTATAAAACGCCACTGACCTCGGACTTTATCGAACGACAGTTTTTGCTTGAGAGATGCTCCTCGGGGGCGGGAGCCGGGCGGCGCATATGAACTTTCCTGCTCTACAGTCCTGCGCAAGACGGAAAGCACATTAAGTGCTTTCCTTTGCGTGCGGAACTCGCGATAAACTTCATATGCGCCGCCCCCGCGCGCAAGCAAAAAGTGCTGGTTGACGTTGTTGGGCGTTTGCTTCGTTCTTGTTCTTAATTGCTATACTGTGTCCCACATTTGATATATAGGCAATGGAGGCGGGCATGACAAATAAGGTTGAATGGGACCGCATGATTGCCGGGGAGCTCTATAGCCCCTATCGGGTTAACGACCATTCGTTTAGTAGGGTGCATGCGGCTCAGAAGTTGTTTAATGAGTCGGAGTATTGGGCTGATTCGAGCGCCTTTGAGGAACTAAAGAAGTGTTTTCGCGTTGCTCCGGACGATATGGTCTTAACGGCTCCCGTTTATTTTGATCACGGTGACAGGGTTTCGTTTGGTAACCATTTCTATGCGAATACCGGTTTGACGATTCTGGACGAAAATTACGTGACCTTTGGCGACAACGTCTTTCTAGGACCCCATGTGAGTATATTTACTGCCGGCCATCCCATTGATGCAGATGTGCGCAATCTAGACCTCGAGTATGCTAAGCCTGTCGTAATCGGCAACAACGTCTGGATGGGCGGCGGCGTGATTATCAATCCGGGCGTATCAATCGGAGACGATGTGGTCATAGCCTCAGGTTCAGTTGTTGTTAAAGACGTTCCAAGCCACGTCATCATCGGCGGCAATCCAGCTCATATCATTCGAGAGATTACCGACAACGATCGCAAGCTCTGGCAAGGCCAGCTGAATGCCTACAACGAGGCAATTGGATCATAGCCTCGGCATTCCCGCAGATAAAACCTACTAAAACAAACCTATCCCTTATTGGCAGGTCTGGGGCCATCGGGGGCCGGGGCGGGTTAAGTTTGTCGCGAGTTCCGCACGCAAAGGAAAGCACTTAATGTGCTTTCCGTC
>CALBBA010000333.1 GCA_937926755.1 uncultured Collinsella sp. | reverse complement strand
ACCATCTCGCCCGGGGTGAGGTCGCCGAAGGTACCGGCGTGCGCGCCGCCCTTGGGGGCCTCGAAGCCCTCGGGTAGCCAGCCGGCCTCGGGGGCCTTCAGGAACAGGGCGGAGGCGGCGATCGTCACAAAGAAGATGACGCCGAGTGCCTTGAGGGCGCCAAAGATGCCCAGGCTCGGGATGAGCAGCGAGGCGAGCACCGGGGACAGCACGGCGGGGCCGGCGGTCGAAGCGGCAAGGGTGATGCCGGAGGCGAGACCCTTCTTGTCGATGAACCACTTTTGGCCGGTGGTGAGCGCGGGGTTGTAGCCCAGGCCGTTGCCGATGGCGGCGACGAGCGAGAACCACAGGTAGAACTGCCACGGCTCGGTGACGGTGCCGGACATGAACCAGCCCAGGCCGTAGCACACGGCGGCAGCGATCACGACGTTGCGCGGGCCGATCTTATCGGAGATGCGGCCGGCGAAGATGCCCGTCACGGCCATGATGGTCTGAAAGACCGGGAAGGCCCAGGTAAGAGCGCTGGACCACTCGGGGTAGACGGCGAGCAGGTTCTTGCTCACGACGGAATACAGCGCGATGGAGCTGATGAAGAACATGGTGACGCACGCGGCGGAAAGCACGACGGCGCGACCCTTGTTGGAGTTGGTGGAAGCCATGGGACTCTTTCTAATCGATACGGGGGAGGAGCGGGCGTGTCCGCGGGCCTCCCTGTCAGGTTGGTTTACTGGTCGGTCGGCTTGGCGACGCCGGACTCATCGGACCAGAGCTCGACGCCCTTGTTCTTGAGGTAGTTGTCGGCAAAGGCGCGGCGGCCGCCGGGCTTGGCGGTGAGGTCGCCCATCATGTTGGAGAAGCCGCCATCGACCTTGATGGCGTCGCCGGTGGTAAAGTCTGAGCGCGTGGACGCCAGGAACATGACGGCGTTGGCGATATCGCTGACCTCGCCGATGCGGCGCGTGGCGATGAGGCGGCTGCGGCTCTTCTCGACCTCGGGATCGGCGTAAAAGCTTGCCGACATGGGGGTCTTGACGAAGCAGGGCTCGACGCAGTTGGAGCGCACGCCGTAGGGACCCCACTCGGCAGCCAGCATCTTGGACATCATGTTGACGCCCGCCTTGGTGGAGCTGTACACGCCCGAGAACGTTTCGGGGGAGTGACTGGCGACGGTGGAGATGTGAACCAGGCGGCCCTGGCCGGCCTTGATCATCTCGCGACCAAAGCGCTGCGAGGTGATGAAGTAGCCGGTGAGGTTGACGTTGATGACCTCGTTCCAGTCGGAGAGCGGCAGGTCCTCCATGGCTGCGAAGCGCAGGATGCCGGCGGTGTTGACGAGGACGTCGACACGGCCGAAGTTGGCGATGGTGGCGTCGACGGCAGCCTGAACCTCGGCCTCGTCGGTGGCGTTCATCTTGTAACCCTCGGCGTGGATGCCAAACTCGGCAGCAAGGTCGGCGGCAGCGGCCTTGACCTTCTCCTCGTCCAGGTCGAGCAGGACGACGTTGGCGCCGTTGCGGGCGAACTCGCGGCAAATCTCGACGCCCATACCGCCGAGCGCGCCGGTCACGGCGCAGACATCGCCCTCGAGCTTAAGCCAATTGCTCATAGGAACTTCCCTTCTTATGCCTCCCGGTGGGTCGCTCCCATTAACCGACCCACGTGGTTTTCGCTGGTTATCGTATGCTTTGCATTTGCGCAGGTGAATTGCATATTTGTTAGAATGGCGTTAACCATAGGTTTACACTGTGCGATGCAGTTTATTCTCAATTGAGCGCATGACCTGCGAAAACAACCTCCTGTGGCACCATGTGGCCACGGGCGCGAAAACGGGAGATTAACGTGTACGATCGACGACTTGAGGCCATATCGGCCGCCGCGGAGCTGGGAAGCTTCTCGCGCGCGGCGGCAAAACTACGTGTGTCGACCCCGGCTCTCGTCAAACAGGTGTCGGGGTTCGAGGCCGAGTTTGGCATCACGTTGTTCGAGCGCTCGCATTCGGGCGTTAAGGTGACGCCGGCGGGTGCGCTGCTGGTAGACGATGCGCGCTCGATCATGCGTCAGTCCGAGGATGCGTTGCGCCGTGCCCGACGCGCGGCGGGCGATGGCGGTGCCGTGCGCCTGGGCGTGTCGATGATGTGCCCGGGGCGCCAAACGCTGTCGATGTGGTCGGGCATCCACGATCTGGAACCGTCGCTGCGATTTGAGATCGTGCCGGTAAGCGACCTCTATGACGAGCGCGAATCCGTCATGCGCAGCCTTGGTCGCGAGGTGGATGTAGTGCAGTCGAGTTTTTCGACCCCACGCTGGGGTGATGCCTGCCAAAAGCTCCTTATCGTCAACGTACCGTTTTATATTGATGTGCCGCGCACGAGCCCGCTGGCGCGCAAGAATCGCATTACGGTTGCCGACTTGGAGGGTATGCGTCTGCGCGTACTGCGCCACGGCAACGACGCCATGGACAGCCTGCGCATCGATCTTTTGGCCGATGGCGGCGTGGACGTGATCGACGTGGACAGTTTTGACTTTGCGCTCTTTAACGAGGCGGAGGAAAAGGGCGACGCAGTGCTCACCTGCGGAGCGTGGTCGGGGGTGCACCCGGCCTTTGTGGGCGTGCCGTTCCTATGTGGTCGCGAGGTGCCAGTCTTTCTGCACTACCCGCTCGAGCCCACCCTCCAAGTCCAAAAATTCGTCAACGCCATGGCGCAACTCCTTAACTAGCTAATTTAGGACGGGGCTTTTTAGCTACTTTCGCCGCACTACCAGCACAATGCGAAAAATGATGCGAAAAATGACTGCAAATCGGTCACGCATGATTTTGCTTTTGCCCTGGGCTGGTTGTAGAATCAAAAAGCTTAAACGAACTACTTGTGCAGCTTGCGCGAAAGCTCGGGCTGCGGCTGGGGGGGGATGCGCCCGTGCAGGGTCCTTTCGGTCATATTGCGTCGATGCGCCGCACCTTTATGATGTTGGCAGCGGCCTTATGCGTGTTCGTTATGGCCGGGGGGGGTTGCCCTCGCGCGCGTACGGTGACGATGGCAACCTTATAACAAACCCAAACTTTCTTAACCAAGCTACTGGCTGGTCGACGACCTCTCCGAATGAGAGAATCGGCGAGACGATGAAGCTCGAGCTTTCCACGCAGCTCCTCAAGCCCCAAACGAACACCAAACAAGCTAACGGCAATCACTTTGCGCTTGCGTGGAATTTTAGGCCACAGGGCACCAATCTTTATTTTGAACCTGGATCAACCTACACCACCTTTTCCACCCAGAGCGGCGCCACGTACGAGTGGGGCCTAAACCATCGCGCCGCAACCGACCACGACGTGCTGATGCTCACGATGGGTCCTCAACAGGAGAATCTGTCGATTAACAGCGCAGGCCAAGACCAGCTTATGCAGCTGCGGGCTTGGCTTAAGGCGCAGGTCAAGATGCCCCAGGGAAATACCGTTGAGCAGTACACCGTTTACAGCGATCCCTTTGCTGCAAACGGCGGATTTGCTGGTAACAGTGCTGATGGATCCCACTTTTCGTTTGAACAGAGCGACGGTCGCATCGCGCTTTCTGTGTGGCTCGTAAGCTCTAACGGACAGGGTTGGTTCTCCTTTGGCACCAACAGCACGCATTATTATCGAGATCTTCCCGAGGAAGACGATGAGTTTGCCTATCAGGCTGACTATACCGCAGCGTCCGACAAAACGATGCTTGCGCTGACTTGCTACGATTCAAATCTTACGGGGGAGAACGAACAATACCGGGAGTGGTTTGGTAATCTGGTCAACGACGCTCACGTGGAAAAGCAGGGCATACGCGACATCTATAGCGACTTTGCCAAGGTGTATTGGGACAATTCGTCCGAGACCATGACAACGCTCACAAACTATGCGTTCTCGACCTCGAATCTTAAGAACGAGAATACGAACATTGCTAACGGCAGCTTTGAAGAGGATATACATCTAGGGAACCAGAGGCCCAGCAAGTTTACGTTGTGCTCGCCCCATTGGCGTACGACCGAGACGGGCCATCGTATCGAGTTCGTTGCCAAGTACGCCGACTATATCGACCCAGTTGGGCATTCTGTTACGTTTACGCCCTCCGATGGTGACTATGCAGCCGAGCTCAACGCACACGAGGCGAGTTCGCTCTACCAATATGTGACGACCGAGCCGGGAAAACAGTACGAGTGGGGGCTCGACCACCGCGGCCGCTCGGGTCGAGACGCCATGGCCCTTATCATCGGTCCGCGACAAGAAAACGAGCCGTACAAGGACAATCAAAAGGCACTCGATCAGTACCAGCAAATTGTTCAATGGATTCAAATGAGCGTCGATAACTATGTCGGCTTGGATGTGGTCAATTTTTCCCAATCGGGCTGCAGCAAAAAGATCATCCTGTATTCAACCAAGTTTGACAAAGTGGGCGGATTTGCCAATGCGTCCAGCGGAAGCGCGTTCTCATGGACGGCCGATGCGGAGCATACCGAAAAATGGTGCGTATGGATCATGGCGTCCGAAAACGACGCGTGGGCTTCCTACGGTTCCAACGCGCTCGAGCAGAGCAAAAAGGTTGACTACGACTATACCTACACCATTCCGGATGGCCAAAACCAGAGCGTCTTTGCTTTTGTGGCCTACAACACGGCCAACGGGAGCAATTCGACCGGCAACTTCCTCGACAATATCTCGTTTAGGGAGTTCTATCGCATCGAGACATACACGACGCCCAACGGAAGCGGAACGTATTTTTATAACGCCAATACCAAGACGGCGGACTTTACCTATGCCAAAAACTACGTAGGTAAACAGGAGAAGAACTCCTACTTTATGGTCGATGCCAAACGCGATGACGGGGCAGTCTTTATCGGTGCTTTTGTCAACGGCGAGTTCTATTCCGCAGACGACGACGCACATTGGACCAGATTGGAAGATGGTACCTATCGCTTTGAGGTCGACAAGGTCACAAAGCACTACAAAGTGCACCTCGTGTTTTCCAAGGCAGGCGTTCAATACGATGTGAACGGCGGCAAAGCGTATCACTACGATCCGTACAATGAGTCCACGGGCGATTTCGTACAGCTTTCTGGCGCTGGAGCGATCTATACCTCCCATGCTGCCGTTGGACAAAACGACGACTGGAAGTTTATGGGCTGGGAGTACGCGGGCTCGGGAAAAGCCGTTCGCTTCGATGCCAAACACACGGTGACCCATACAGCTCCCGAGGGCACCACGGATTCCGGCACTCTTACCATTAAGGGCAAGAAGGTCAATCCGGATACCGGTGCTGTGGGCGATGCGGTAACCGTCGAAAACATTCCCGAGAGCCAGGGCGCGACGTTCGTGGCGCAATGGAAGTATCGTCAGGCCTTTGTTGCCCAGCTTAAAAATGCCGATGGCACGTGGAGCAACATAACGACGGGCGGCACGGTCAGCTCCAAGCTTAAGGGGGCAAAGGGCTCCATCGATGCCGGGGATGGCTCGGGCAAGGACGAGGACGCGTACAAAAAATCGGGCGTTGCCTACTTTGTGGATGACGGCACGTTTGTGGAGGCGGTGGCCGCTCCCAAGGAGGGCTATCACTTTGAGGGTTGGTACGACCTATCGAATCCGGACGCCCCGGAGCTGCTGTCGTCTTCACCCACCTATACGTACAACGTAAAAGATCGCCATACGGGATGCGTATACGCACGATTCACCCCGCGCACCTACACACTCAAGGTTTCCAAGAGCGTTACGGGCAATATGGGCGACAAGCGTGCCTACTTTAAGATGACGGCGACCTTTACGGGCCTCAAGGCTGGTCAGACCTACGCCATCGAGTATTCGGATGCGTCTGCCCAAGGCAGCCATGCGCTCGTGGCGCGACCGAATGATCGGGCCGAGACCGTGGAAAACAAGACGGCCTTTACGGCCGATGGCCAGGGCAAGGCGACCGTGCCGTTTGCCGTTAAGGACGGCCTGACCGTTTCGATTAAGGCGCTGGATTACAACGCGGTCTATACCGTGAGCGAAGACGATTATTCGTCGTTGGGGTACCACGCCGAGCTTACGGGTGCGAGCGGTACGCTCAACGGTCCGCGTGTGACCGTTGCCGTTGAAGCTAAGGCCACCAATTCCCGACAGGTCGCGGTGCCTACGGGTATTACGCGCAACCCCATCTATGCCCTGGCGATTTTGGCCGCCGGCGTGCTGTTGGCTACGGGCATGGTTGCGCTGCGTTTACGCCGCGGCTCCAAAAGGGGCGGGCGCCTATGAGAAGACATGGCGCCAGCAATGCTGGTGATGGGCCAGCCGCACGAGCGGCCCCGCAGGGAAGACCCCGGGGCTCGCGGTATTCGGCCGCGTCGAACGTGAGGTTGGGCGCCCATGCGGCGCCAGATCTGGGAGAAGCGGACGACCGGCGCGATATCGTGGGTTTTCTGGCGCGCTTGGCATTTTTTGTCGTGACGCTCTGGCTGCTCTTTGGCGTGGTCTTGGGCGTGGGTGCAGTCACGACTGGCGAGATGGCCCCGCGTATCTGTTCGGGTGACGTCATGCTCTACTGGAGGTTCAGCCAGAGCTTCAACGAGGGTGACGTGGTGGTATACACCGCGGATGGCGCAGAGCGCCTAGGCCGCGTGGTTGCCCGTCCCGGTGATGAGGTCACGATTACCGAGGAAGGCGAGCTCATGGTTAACGGGGCTGTTGTTGTGGAAAGCGACATCACCACGCCGACGCCGCGCTATGAGTCTGCTGTGGACTATCCCGTGCGCCTGGGAACGGATGAGTTCTTTGTACTGGCAGATTTGCGTGAGGGCGGCCACGACAGCCGCCTGTACGGGCCGATTGCCCGCTCGCAGATCAAGGGCAACGTGATCAGCGTGCTGCGCAGGTCGAACCTGTAGGCACGGAGATTGGTTTTATTAAGGGCATATGCCCGAGAGGAAGGATACAACATGAAAACTGGAAAGAGACGACTGACAGCATTTGCAGTTGTGGCTGCCACGATGCTGCTGGCTTTGGTGGGAGTTGTCGCGCCCGCGTGGGCGGAGGACAGTGCCGCTCAACCGCATCTGCCGGTAAAAGACAACAAGGTCACGATCACCTCGACGCTTACCATGAATGAGAATGCCGTGGTGCCTAATGCGACGTTTAACTATTCGATTGCGCCGGCGGATGAGGAGAGTGAGCTTACGAGCACGAGCGGTATGCCCGTTTATGCTGGAGTGACAGACGCCGTCACGCTTTCGCCGACTTCCGTTAATTTTTCCAACAAAGGCCTTACAAGCACAGAGAATACCGGTGAGAAAACTAAGACAATAACCGCCAAACTGAGTGCCGAAATTAAAACCTCTCTGTTCAAGGCTCCGGGTATCTATCGATATAAAATTACGCAGACGCCGTCAGGGCTGGACGGTCTCAACGTTACATACAAGGAGCTCTTCCTGGATGTTTACGTAGAAAACGAAGAGAATGGCGGTTCGGGCTATGTTGTTAAGGGCTGTATTCTTAGAACAGAAGCAGGCTCGGGCGAGAAGACCGCAGGTTTTTTGAACAAATATGTCACCCATAAGCTGACCATCACAAAGGTCGTCAAGGGCAACCAAGGTGACAAGAATAAGGACTTTAAGTTTACCTTCACGATTAAAGGCGCTGACGGGGAGAGCTATGAGTACGCCACTGTGAAAAACGGTGCCACCACCATGAGCCAAACTCCAGCTACGTCGGGAACTGCGGTTACCGTAAGCCTTAAGCATGGGGAATCCGTCATCGTTTACGGTCTCTCATCGGAGGATAAATTCGCCGTAACTGAGGCGGATTATCATGGCGACGGTTATAAGACGTCGTACAAGATTGGTGATGGCACCAATTCGACAGAAGGTAGCTCTATTGTCGAGGAAGCTATCGGTGCTTACGACACCACGGTGATCTTTACCAACACCAAGGATGTTACCGTTCCGACCGATGTTATTCGGACGGTCGTTCCCTATGCGGCAATCGTCGCGTTTGCTGCCGTGATGGGCGTGGTCTTCTTCCGTCCTCGTCGTAATCGTCGTTAAAACAGCGAGGATTACAGCCGATGGAGCTTAAACGCATAGCTCGGCTGGCGAGAGCCGGCGACCGCGTGCTTACGTGGTTTGCCGGCTCTCTCGTGCTGCTCATGCTGCTGTACGGGGGCTATTCGCTGTGGGATACAAACAACGTTATGAACGGCGGGTTCATCAGCGATGAGCTGCTGCACTACAAACCCACCGGGACCAACGATTGCGCACGCCTGCAGGATCTGATGGCCAAAAATCCCGACGTTGTCGGATGGGTCACCATCGATGGCACCAACATCGATTATCCCTTCGTTCAGGGAAAAGATAACCAGGAATACCTCAACAAAAACGTGTTGGGGGAGTCCGCGGTTTCGGGAGCGGTGTTTTTGGATACGCGCAACAGCCGCGCGATGACCGATCCCTACAATCTGCTCTATGCGCACCACATGGATAACGGTGCGATGTTTGGCGATGTCGATCGGTTTCTAGACAGGGGCTTCTTTGACCTGCACCGCACGGGCACGCTCTACACAAAGGATGGGGCGTTCCGGCTGCGCATCGTTGCCGTGTGTTCGTTTGCTGCGAGTGATGACATTATCTTTGGGCCGGGAAACCTGGACCAGGCCTCGATGCAGACGCTGCTCACGCATATCTCGCAGACGGCGTTGCATGCGGACATGGATGACGTTGGCCCTGATTCGCGCA
>CALBBA010000332.1 GCA_937926755.1 uncultured Collinsella sp. | reverse complement strand
CGGGCAAGCCCCGAGGGGCCGCCGATCGGGCGCCTCCGGATGGCCGTCTGCCCCTACCTCCCCTCTGCCTTCAGCTTCAGCAGCAGGTCGCCCAGCTCGGGGCACTTGCTAGAGAGGCGCGTCTGGGGTCGCTCGCCCATCCCCCACCGTTGGCGGATCTCCTGGGCGTGCGGGCTCACGTGGTAGTCCCCGTCCATCGCCTGCTTGAGCAACTTGGCGGTTACGCGCGCATCGGCAAGGGCGCTGTGGGCGTGACCCGTCGACTCATCAAACTCGATGCCAAACCACGTTGCCGCGTCGCCCAACGAGACGCGCCCATGGCTGCCCACATCCATGATCGAGGTGTAAAACGCCTGCAGGTCGGCCCAGTCCGTAGGAAATGCGGAAAGGTCGATGTGCTTTGCCTGGCACTCGGTCAAAAGCTGTCGGCGGTCCGCCCCGCTCCAACAGACCACCTGGGCGGAGTAGCGACCAATCCAATCGCTGAGCCTTTTGATCACCACATAGAGCGGATCGGCCATCGCGGTGTCCACGGCCGATATCCCCGTAAGCTCGCGGACGGGAAACGCAACGCCTTCGGTAAATTCCGTCTGCACAAACTGCGAGAACTCGCCCATAACGTTGCCGTGGTAATCGAGCTTGACGGCGCCGACCTCGATAATCTCGTTGCGCAGTCCACGGCGCTGGCGCTGCTTTGGCACCGGCGCAAACTCAAAGTCCAGCACAATCTGGCGCGCAAAGTTCGTCATATCGATAGCCGAGATACCCGGCGTCTTTTCAGCTGACACGGTTAGGGCCTTTCTCCGTCAAATGCCGCTTGCTACATAGGCGGCTACATTGCCGTAAGGATAGGCGCTCGTGCGGACATGAAATCGCCCAGTGCGGCCATCCAACACCCTTGCGTAAGGCTGCGCTTTGAGCTGGTCGCGTCGCTGTTATTATCGAACATATATTCGTATTATTAGCAGTACTTTGATAGAATTGCAGTAGTTGACGGCAGTTCCATGTGCCGGGCAGCGCCCTCCATGCGACGGGAGGTGATGCCCATGACCGATTTGATTGATTTCGTGAAGCTCCTGACCGCTTTGGTCTCGCTCCTCACGGCGCTTATCGGGCTTACCGAGGCGCTCAAGCAGTGCTCGAAGCATAAAAAGAGGGGTCGCCGCCGCTAAGGCGTTGACCCCTTAAAGCAAGTAACGGCGCTGCCCAGCTTTGCAGAACTTGGGCTGCCGTCGACATTATTCTACCCACGGGCGCCGGGTTTAACAAATGGATTTTCGGTAATGGAAGCACGACGCCCCGCAAAACCACTACGCTCCAAGCGACGGGTCACAGAAGTAGCGCTTGGGGCGCACGCGAACGCGGCCTTCGAGCGCGACTGGCTTGCTGTCTCTCGCGCGAGCTCGTCCGAAAGCCCAAGGTTTGCAGGTCAGCCGCCCCTGCAGCACCAGCGGGCGACGTCATCCTGCGAAATTACGCCATTTTCATTGCATGTTTTACGCTTGGCATCCTTGGCGCGGTGCTCGCTCAGCCACCGGAACACCGGATTGCCCGGATTCTGGGACGCACTTTCCGCTCGAGACTTCAACCGGAAACGGCATCCCCTTCTGAGGCTCGATTCCGGTTTCCGCCCCAAATCAAAACCACCCCTAAAAGGGGTGGTTTGCTCTTAGGGTATAACCCTTGGA
>CALBBA010000331.1 GCA_937926755.1 uncultured Collinsella sp. | reverse complement strand
CGAGACCCTGTTGCCCTGCCTGCCCCCCCCCTCCCCCCGCCTCGGCGGCGTCCCGGAGGAGTGCATCACGGACAACATGTCGTGCCTGGTGACCGTCTCGGGCCGCAGGAGGACCAGGCAGGAGAGGGCGTGGCGGTTCGCGCGGGAGGCCGGCTTCGAGCTCAGGCTCTGCGCGCCGCGCTCGCCGCAGACCAAGGGCAAGGACGAGTCGGCCAACCGCTTCCTGAACCGCCTGCTCGCCTACGGCGGCGAGTTCACCGGGTGGAGCGGCCTCGCCGAGGCGGTGGCCCGGATCGAGGCCCAGGCAAACTCGGAGCCGAACCGCACCACCGGCCTGCCGCCTGACGCGCTGTTCATGCGGGAGAAGGAGAGCCTGCGACCCATCGGGAACCTCCGTCTCCTCGAGTCGATGGTGGGCGACGTGAGCGTCCAGACCGTCCCGCCGACCATGCTCGTCAGGGCCGCCGGCAGGGAGTGGTCCGTGCCCAGGCGCTGCATCGGCCGGCGCGTGAGCGTCATAGCGATGCCCGGCGGCCAGGTCGTGGTGAGGATGGCCGGCGAGGAGGTCGCCGTCCACGACGCCGCGTCCGGGCCGTCGAGGCCCATCAACTACGACCCCGACCACTATGGGCAGGCCCTCGAGGGGAAGCGCGGCCTGGCCGACGCGGACATCGCCGAGGCCGCGCGCGCCAACCTCGCGCTGCTCGACTCGCTCGGAGGGGCGTGATGGGCGCCGTCGCGGAGGGCAGCCCCTCGATCAGGGCGCAGGCGAACCTCTCCGCGCTCGGGCTGCACGAGATGGCGGCGTCCCTGCCCGACTACGTGAGGATGGTCGCCGCGGGCGAGCGGGGCTTCGCCTCCGCCCTCGAGGAGATGACGCGCGTCGAGGTCGCCGCGCGGGAGGTCAGGATCACCAGCCAGCGCATACGGTCGTCGGGGTTCCCCTACGTCAAGGGGCTGGCGGACTTCGACTGGGACTTCCAGCCGTCGGTCCCGCGCGCCGAGATCGAGGAGCTCGCGACCCTGAGGTTCGTCGAGCGGGCCGAGAACGTCCTGTTCGTGGGGAGCCCCGGCGTGGGCAAGACGCACCTCGCCGTCGCGCTGGGCATCGAGGCCGTCAGGGCGGGGCGCGAGGTCAGGTTCGTGGACTGCGCCCGGCTCGTCGAGGACCTGGAGGACGCCTCGTCGCGCGGCATCCTCAAGAAGAGGCTCAGGTACTACGCCCACTCGAGGCTGCTGATCATCGACGAGCTCGGCTACCTCGACGTCGGCAGCGCGGGCGCGGACCTGCTGTTCCAGCTGATATCGACGCGCTACGAGCAGCGCTCGACGATCATCACCACCAACGTGGGGATCAGCGGCTGGGGCAGGGTGTTCGGGGACGACGTGGCGGCGAGCGCGATCGCGGACAGGGTGTGCCACCACTGCCACCTGGTCAAGATAACGGGCAGGTCCTACAGGCTGAAGGACCTGCCGAGGGACGGTCCCGTCAAGCCGTGACCGAAATCGGTGAAAATACGTTAGCGCAACCGGTGAAACCGCCTTTGCGCGAACGGCACGCCTGTTTAGCGAAACTGGTGAAAAATAGATTGACGCTAACAGGGGCTTCGACCTCGACCCCCTCGGCCTGCCCTTCGGTCCGGGCCGCAGCGCCTCGGCGCCGCCCTCGCGGTAGAGCCTGCACCAGCGCTCCAGCGGGGACTTCGACCTGATCCCGAACTCGGCCATGGCGTCGGTCTTCGCCATCCCGCCGTCGACCACGGCCGACGCCGCGGCGACCCTCTGCTCGAATGTGTACCTGGATTGTTTCCCGCCCATGGACAGCAGCGCCTCGCTTCCGAACGCCCGGTATACCCACTGCCATTCTCTCACGGTCTCGCGGGGGACGGACAGGGCCTCGGCCGCCGGCTTGCAGCCGACGCCGGCGTCGAAGAGCTCGACGGCCCGCCTCCTGGACTCCAGGTCGTGCTTCACCCTGAGGTCTATACTCATGGAAAACCTCCCATTTCCCGATGTCCAAGAAATGGGAGGCAGTTCACAGGCACCCTTGTGGTGGTTTCCCCTTGTGGTGGTTCCAAGTGTAAAGCCTTTGCAACCTGCGGTCGTTAGACAAACAGCACGTGCGCGAGCAGTGCGCACACGCACGCCGCGACAAGCACCGTCACCACGATCGAAATCACGCGGTCGGCCATATCCATGTTGGCCCGATTCGTAAAGAACCGATCTTCGGCAGCATCGGCGCGTACCTCACGCACCAGCTCGGTCGCAAGATCGCAACCGTCAAGCACCTTTGCATCCATGGTTTCCTCCCAGGACTCAATCCCCGTCAATACAAACCCGCCCGTTCGCAGACAAACCTCGAGCGTCGACTACGGCCGCTCGTTGGGGGCCAGGCGCTGCATCTTGTTCACGGCCTTGAACTTGGTGAACAGCGGCACGTACTCAAAGCTCACGTTGGAGTTCTCCAGGCCGTACCAACGCGCAGGCGTGCCGGCGGCGCGGCGGATGATGTACTTGAGCGTGATGGCCGTACGCTCGCTCGGCTCCACATCGCTTTCGGGCGCCAGAAGCTTACGGATCAGGACGAACTTGAACGTGCCGATGTTACCCGGATCCTTGTAGACCGAGTAGTCATGCGTCTGCGGCGGCAGCTCGCCGGTGGCAGCCAGGTCCTGAACGACCTGACGCAGGTAGGCATTGACGCGCTGGTTGATCTTGTAGCCCAGGTACAGATGCACGCGGAACACGTAATCGGTGCCGAACGTCTCGACCGAATAGGCAAAGGTGTGCGGTTCGTCCATGGTCTCGACATTCACAAACCACCAGGCGCGGGCGCGCTTGGGATGCTTGTCCAAGATCGAATAGACGATATCGCGGTCGATGTAGTCGGTATGGGTGTCCTTGGTCAGGTACACGACGTTGTCGCTCATGCGCTCATAGCGATCGTCGTCGCGCAGGCGCTTGAGCTGCGGCAGGTAGCTGCGCAGCGGCAGCAGCGTAAACTGGCGCCGCTCGACCGCCGTGCCGTTGTACCAGCACACCATAATGCCCATGATGAGTGCAGCCATGAGGATGGTGAAGTAGCCGCCGTGGAAGAACTTGGTGAGCGAGCTCACGAAGAAGAAGCCTTCGAGCAAAAGGAAGAAGGCCGCGAAGATCCACGGAGCAACCTTGAGCTTGCGCTCCTCGTGCAGGTAGAAGAAGAGCAGCAGCGTGGTGCACATCATAGTCAGCGTAATGGCAAGGCCGTAGGCGGCTTCCATATGCGCCGAGTTCTGGAACAGCAGCACCACGACGACGCAGCCCACGAGCATGACGT
>CALBBA010000330.1 GCA_937926755.1 uncultured Collinsella sp. | reverse complement strand
GCCGGCGATCAGCTTGGCGATGGTGGACTTGCCGGATCCGGCGGGGCCGTCGATGGCGACGATCATGCAATGCTTCCTTTCGATGATTGACGTGCTGGTATGGTTCGCGGGCGTTGGGGCGCGGCGGGTTGCCTAGCCCGTGTATCGCTCGCGGTAGGTGTTGCGCTTGGGTGCGGAGCCGTGGCTGCCGTGGTGACGCGTGCGGCTGACGGGCGTGTCTTGGGGCTTGTCGCCGTTGCGCTTTGCGCTCGCCTGTTTGGGCGGGATGCCACCGCTTTTGAGGATCTGCACCTCGCGGTCGGTGAGCTCGCGCCACGAGCCCTTGGCCACGTCCTTGAGCTCCAGGCCGGCAAAGTTGCAGCGGTGCAGACGGATCACCGGATGATGAATCTTGCTCAGCATGCGCTTGACCTGATTCTTGCGTCCCTCGCGGATGATGACCTCGACGGCAGTGGTGCCGGGCTTGACGCCTTGCGGCGCCACTGCCTCGGCCTCGCGCGCGTTAATGACACGGCAGATTGCCGGCTGGCACAGGCCGTCGTCGAGCTCGATGCCACGGCGGAGCGGTTCTAGATCGCGGTCGGTCAGTCGCCCGTCCACGAGCGCCTGGTAGGTCTTGTAGACGTGTTTGCTGGGGTGCAGCAGGTCCTGCGATAGGTCGCCGTCGGTGGTAAAGAGCAAAAGGCCCGTGGTGTCGCGGTCCAGGCGACCCACCGGGAAAAGTCCCGGAAAGCGGTCGCGGGGGACCAGGTCGGCCACACAAGGGCGCTCCTGCGGGTCGCTCATGGTGGTGAGGTAGCCGGTCGGCTTGTAGAGCATCAAGTACACGGCGCCCTGGTTGAGCTTGACGACCATGCCGTCGACCTCGATGTGGTCGCGGTCGACGTCGACCTTGGTGCCCAGCTCGGTCGCGACCTGGCCGTTGACGGTCACGCGACCGGCGGTCATCAGGTCCTCCGAGCCGCGGCGGCTCGCCACGCCCGCGCGCGCCAAAAAGCGCTGCAGGCGCATGGTGTGCGGATAGACGGACTGGGCGTCGGTTGCGGGTACTGCGTTGCCCATGGCACGCGTCTCCCCTACTTCGTTAGTCCTCGTCATGTAAATCCTCCGAGGGGTCGTCGACGACCAGGGTCTCCAAGTCCTCGACTGCCTCAACATCTTCAACATCGGTATCGAGCAGTTCGCGCTCTTCGTCCAGGTCTTCGGCCTGCTCCTCGAGCGTGGACTGAATACTGCGGCCGCTCAGGCGCTCGCGGATAAACTGACGCGACTGCTCGTCGGGGGCAAACTGCTCCAGATCGGGCAGATCACGGGTGGAGCGCAGGCCGAATTTTTCCAAGAAGGCGTTGGTCGTGCCGTAGATGATGGCTTGACCGCGCTGGGGGTCGCGGCCGAGCTCACGCACCAGGCCCTTGTCGACGAGTGACGCAATGACGCCGTCGGAATTGACGCCACGGATGCCCTTGACCACCTCGCGCGTCACAGGCTGGTGGTATGCGATGACGGCCAGGGTTTCGAGCGCCGCTTGCGACAGCTTTTGCGTGTCCCAGCTCAGCACGTAGGCCTCGACCACGTCGTGGTAGGCGGGGTGAGTAAACAGGCGCCAGCCGCCGGCGACCTCGCGCAGCTGAAAGCCGCGGTTGGCCTCCTCATACTCAACCTTGAGCTCGGCGAGCAGCGACGCGCATTCGCCCGGGGCGATATCCAACGCACCTGCCAGCGCGGGTGCGCTCACGGGGTCGCTCGACACCAGCAGCAGCGCCTCGAGGGCGCCTTTGAGGCTGTTTGCCTCCAGCGTGGAAAGGGTTGACATGGTTGCGGCTCCTATTCGGTGAGCTCGGGGCCCTCGCCGGGCACATAGGCCTCGGCGCCCTCGACGCGGTTGATGCGGATGGTTCCAAAGATCTCGTCCTGGCTCAGCGTGAGCGAGCCGCGCTTGGCGAGCTCAAGCATAGCTAGGAAGGTGACGACGAGCTGCTCGGTGGTGGCATCGCCGTCCAGTAGCTCGCGGAAGGTGCATGTTTGGTGCGTCATGGTAAAGCGGTCGACTGAGGCCACGGTCAAGTCGAGCGGTACGCGATGCGGCGCCACGTGCTCGGCCTCGAGCAGGAAGGTCTGTCGCTTGCCATCCAGGTCGGCGCAGATGACGGCTAGACCGCGCAGAGTAATGCCGGCCAGGTAGTCGGGCATGAGCCCCAGGAACTCGGGGTCGGGGCCGGCCACACGCGGGTGCATGCGGCTTTCGGCCTGCATGCGGGCACCGAGGGCCGCAGCCGCGCCTTTAAACTGCTTGTAGGCGATCAGGCGCTGGATCAGGACCTCGCGTAGGGCGTCCCCGTCGAGCGCGCTAAGTTCTTCGAGGTCATCGTCGATCTCGTCATCGTCATCGGCTTTGCGCGGGGCCTCTTGCGGCACCAACGAGGCGGCCTTGATGTCCAAAAGGGTTGCTGCGACCAGCAAAAAATCGCTCGCCACGTCCAGGTCCAGTGCCTCGATGCGCTCGGCCTCGGCAAGGTACTGTTCGGCCACCTCGCTGATAGAGATGGCGCCGATATCTACTTTTTGGCGGGTTACCAGCTGCAGCAGCAGGTCGAACGGTCCGCTGTAGACCTGCGTCGACACGCGATACGACATCTTCGACCTCCTTTGACGGCGCCTTCGCGGCGCGGTTTGGGTGCATGTTGCGACCGTTTTGCACGGTCGACCTGTAAGTTTACCTTAGATGCCGGCGATTGCGAAGTTGAGCAGCTGTTCAGCAAGCGGATACACGGTAACGTCGAAATAGCGGCCGATCACATCGATGCCGGTCCACATGGGCAGCAGATACAGCACCAAGATGAGGATGGGCATGGCGTATTGCTGCAGACGGTAATAGTTGTTGAGTGCTTTGCCTTTGAGGAAGGGCACGATGATCGACGAGCCATCGAGCGGCGGGATCGGGATGAGGTTGAAGAACGCGAGTGACAGGTTGACCACGATAAACGTGGCGCCGAAATTCATGATTTGTGATGTCACGGCAAAGGACATGCTGGCGTAGAGGTTGCCGTAGGTCAGGTGCATGAGGGCGGCCGTAAGACATGCCAACGCGATGTTCGATGCAGGGCCGGCTACGCTCACCAGGACCTCGTCGCGCTTGGGGTGCTTGAGGTTGTTGAGATAGACGGGCACGGGCTTGGCGAAGGCGAACACCGGGCCGCCGGCGGCAAGCATGAGCAGCGGCAGGATGATGGTTCCAAATGGGTCGATGTGGTTGAGCGGGTTGAGTGAGACGCGGCCGCGCGAAAGGGCCGTTCTATCGCCGAGTGCACAGGCCGCGGCG
>CALBBA010000329.1 GCA_937926755.1 uncultured Collinsella sp. | reverse complement strand
GCTCTGTTTTACGGCGATACCCTCGGGCTGGCGCTGCTTGATTATGTCGCGCTCGAGCGCGGCGGTGCAGGCGTGAGTGCCGAGGACGAATCGACCGAAGGCGGTATCGAGGTCGACCGGCTGTTTCAAGGAAGTTAGCTTCACGCCGAGATTTCGGAACATAAGGTCGTAGTTCAGCAATTGCCTGGTCGATCTGGTTAGGCGCTCCCAGGACTCGACTACCACTTCATCGCCGGCCTTCATCTTCTTGAACAGACGCTTCTGCTGAGTTCGGTCGCCGTCCTTGGCACCCGTGACCTTGTCTTTGTAGATATGGCCATAGGGCACGCCGGCGTTGACCAACGCCTCGATTTGCCTATCTAGCTTCTGATCCTTCGTGCTCACGCGAGCGTATCCGTATCTGGTCATTTTCAGCCTCCTGCCTTGTCTTTTGATTTTCTCATGGGAATGCAAGTGGAGGTTTTGACACTGGGTTTTGGCACTCGCTGTTCACGGCATCGAGGGTTCGGTTTTCGAGTGCCGCGCGGCATACCTTTTGAGACGTCGGGGCCTTGAATATGAGCAATAAGATGCGTATCAGTTCGCAATGGTTCGATGATGGGACCGGCTATACCGGTTTTTCGATATGGCTATGGCAGTTTTTATATATCGAGTGAGCACGAAGGGCCAGAAACTCGACTCGCGGAGGGGCGGCGGCAACCCGCTGGTGAAGGGAGTTAAGTTGGCGGGTTCGATCTCCCGGTTCAAAAAATACTCAGTATACTGAGTGATTTTACTCAGTATACTGAGTATTTAAGAAACAAGGAGGTAGATTGACATGTTTGAGCGCCATCAAGTTGCCGTGATAGCCCAAAGGATGCGGGAAACGAATAATCCGTTGATGCAATTTATAATCGGGCCCCGCCAAACGGGAAAGTCGACCATGTTCGTGCAGGCGTTGCACCATGTAGACATGCCCTGTCACGTGGTCAATGCGGACGATGTTGTGAATCCCGATGCCAGCTGGCTGCAAATCGAGTGGCAACAGGCAAGAAACCTCACGTCTGGAGGTAAGGCCCCGGCCGTTTTCGTTGTTGATGAGATTCAAAAGGTGCAGAGTTGGTCCACGGTCGTCAAGGGATTGTACGACCGGGATCGCCGGGAGGGGACGCCGCTCAAGGTCATGTTGACCGGATCGTCGTCGCTGCTGCTGCATAAGGGCTTGGAAGAATCCCTTATGGGCCGTTACGAGCTCATTCGGTCGCCGCATTGGTCCTATCGCGAGTGCAGCGAGGCCTTTGACTTTTCTTTTGAAGACTATCTCTATCACGGCGGATATCCGGGTGCGGCGCCGCTGGTTTCCGATGACGCCCGTTGGCGAAACTATATCCGAGATGCGATCGTCGAGCCGGCGATCTCGCGCGATGTTCTCTCGTTGGAGAATATCCGCAAACCGGCGCTGATGCGCGCGCTCTTTTGGCTCGCGGCGAGCTATTCGGGACAGGAGCTTTCGTAT
Organism: uncultured Collinsella sp.; assembly: GCA_937926755.1. Taxonomy (GTDB): domain Bacteria; phylum Actinomycetota; class Coriobacteriia; order Coriobacteriales; family Coriobacteriaceae; genus Collinsella. The sequence continues at coordinate 326 of CALBBA010000329.1, read as the reverse complement.
TCAAAAATGGTAGGCCAGCTGCAGGATGCCGGCAACACGGTCACGGTCGCCGGGTATTTGGACCTGCTGGGCAAGGCCGGTTTGGTTACGGCGATCCCCAAGTTCAGTGACAAGGAGCTCGCAAAGCGCCGAAGCACCCCGCGGCTCATGGTTTATGACACGGCGTTTATGACGGCGCTCGGCGATAAGGGCCGTGCAGAATGGCTGGAGGATTCGGCGCGGCGGGGTCATTTGGTGGAATCGGCAGTGGGTGCACGACTGCTTGCACGCGCGCCGGAAGAGGGTTTTGAGGTTTTGTGGTGGCTTGAAGGCGTCGAAGAGGTCGG
>CALBBA010000328.1 GCA_937926755.1 uncultured Collinsella sp. | reverse complement strand
AAATCCAAGGGTTATACCCTAAGAGCAAACCACCCCTTTTAGGGGTGGTTTTGATTTGAACCACGTTAGCTGGGGATTCGAACCCTCAAAAAATGAGGCGCCCCGTTGGACGCCTCATTTGGTTCGATGTGATAACGCTTTGGCCCTACACCTCAGGAGCCTTGGCTACGGTCTCGCTCTCGGCTGTGAGCGGGCGGTTGTCGATGCGGCGGCCTAGGCGGTCAAGCTTCACAAGCAGCCATTCAATGGGATTCGGCCCCGAGCCTTCCTCGTCTGCAACCAAATCCATGACGGCGATCTTGGCGCCGTCCTGCTTGAGCGTGACGCTGCCCACCTTGTCACCCACGTGCACCGTGCCCGAAAGGTCGTCGTAGGTAACCTTCTCGGTCACCTCTCCGGCAAGTGAAAAGACGATCGCCTGCGCCGTGGGGTCGGCAAGCGTGGCGTCGATGGTCTTATCCGTCCAGTCGGTCTGGCTAATGCGTGCCATGAGCGGGTTGCCGTTGGCGGTCTTTTCCTGCGTGTTGGCGATCGCGACCGTTACCTTGTGGCCGTAGTACCAGTTGGCAAGGGCGGCGGTATCGGTAAAGCGCTGGTCGGTGGTGGTTGAGTTCAAAACGACGGTGTAGACCTCGTCCCCGTCGCGGTTGTAAGCGCCCGCGAAGCAATAGCCGGCATCGTCGGTCGTGCCGGTCTTGCCGCCGATGTTGCCATCCTGGCCCAGCAGATAGTTGTGCGTGTCCATGGAATGCGAATGGTCGGAGCCGTCGGCACCGGTGACCTCAATCCAAGAATCCTCGCTCGCCACGACCTCGCGGATCGTGTCGTTCTTCATGGCTTCCTGCATCATCAGCGCCACGTCGTGTGCAGTCGAGTGCATGTCGCCAGCCCACTCATCAAAGTCCAAACCATGCGGGTTCTCAAAGACCGTGCCGGTGCAGCCGAGTTTCTTGGCGCGCTCGTTCATGGCCTTAACAAACGTCGCCTCGGCGTCCTTGGTCTTGGGGTCGATCTTTTTGCCCACGTACTCGGCAAGCACGATGGCGGCGTCGTTGCCCGAGGGAATCATCAGGCCGCGCAGGGCCTGCTCCACGGTGAGCTGGTCGCCTTCGAGCAAGCCGGCAGTCGAGTTGCCTACGGTGGCCGCGGCGTTGCTCACCGTCACCTTCTCGTCCATCGTGCAGTTCTCGACGGTCAGGATTGCAGTCATTACCTTGGTGATCGAGGCGATCTTGACCTGTTTGTCGGCATCGCGGGCATAGTAGACGGTGCCGTCCTTGCCCATGACGAGGGCATTGGTCGCATCGATATCGGGCAGGTTTTCGGCCGTGATGCCGCGCGCATCGGCGGGTTTTTCCCAAAAATTGTTGGGCGGGAGCAAGTTGGGGGCCGGGGAGGGGGGGACA
>CALBBA010000327.1 GCA_937926755.1 uncultured Collinsella sp. | reverse complement strand
CACCACTCCCGAACTTGCCCAGGCGTTCATCGACGAGCAGGTCACCGCAATCCGCGAGCAGATCGGTGACAAGAAGGTCCTGCTGGCCCTTTCTGGCGGCGTCGACAGCTCTGTTGTCGCGGCGCTGCTGATCAAGGCTATCGGCAAGCAGCTCATCTGCGTGCATGTGAACCACGGTCTCATGCGCAAGGGCGAGAGCGAGCAGGTCATCGACGTGTTCCAGAATCAGATGGACGCCAACCTGGTTTACGTGGACGCCACCGACCGCTTCCTCGATAAGCTCGTCGACGTTGACGAGCCCGAGGCCAAGCGCAAGATCATTGGCGCCGAGTTCATCCGCGTGTTCGAGGAGGAGGCCCGCAAGGTTGGCGACGAGGTCAGTTTCCTCGCCCAGGGCACCATCTACCCCGACATTCTGGAGTCGCAGGACGGCGTGAAGGCTCACCACAACGTTGGCGGTCTGCCCGAGGATCTGCAGTTTGAGCTCTGCGAGCCCGTTAAGCTGCTGTACAAGGACGAGGTACGCGTCGTGGGCCGCGAGCTCGGCCTGCCCGAGAACATGGTTGAGCGTCAGCCGTTCCCCGGTCCTGGCCTGGGCGTCCGCTGCCTTGGCGCCATCACCCGTGACCGTCTCGAGGCGCTGCGCGAGGCTGACGCCATCGTGCGCGAGGAGATCGACAAGGCAGGTCTGACCATCTGGCAGTACTTTGCCGTGGTACCCGACTTCCGCGCCACCGGTGTGCGCGAGGGCAAGCGCGCCTACGACTGGCCCTGCATCATTCGCTGCATCAACACCGTCGACGTCATGACCGCCGAGGTGCCCGAGCTCGACTGGGCGCTGCTCAAGCGCATTACCGCTCGCGTGACTGCCGAGGTCCCCGGTATCTGCCGCGTTTGCTACGACCTCACGCCGAAGCCCGTCGGCACGGTCGAGTGGGAGTAAGCTAACTCACCTAGCCCCCGTTTCCGTTTGGAAGCGGGGGCTTTTTGCTGGCGCTTCGCCCAATTTCGTGCATCTTCAGATGTGACAAAGGGACTGTCCCTTTGTCACATCTTCGATGTTGTGTGCAGGAAGGGTTACGAGCATGGTCGTTCCGCGCTCCGAGCTCTCTTCGACCTCGATGGAGCCGCCGTGGAGTGCGGCAATCTCCCAGACCAGTGCAAGCCCCAGCCCCACGCCGCCATATGCCCTGCTGCGCGATTTGTCGACGCGAAAGAAGGGTTGGAAGATGCTCGTCTGGTATTGCTCGGGAATGCCCGGTCCCTGGTCGCGCACGCGTAGCAGCACGCGGTCGCCTTCGGCGCAGGCGTTGATTTGCACGGTCGAGTTGGGCGCGCTATAGCGTATGGCGTTTTCGGCCATGTTGAACAGCAGCCGATAGATCAGCGTGTCGCTGCCGATCGTTTGCGCGTCGCCCTCGCTTGCGAGCGTGATGCCCTTTTGCTCTGCAAGGGGTGCTAGGTCGGTAAGTACTTCCTCGATCAATGGCGCCAGCTCAATCGTGTCGTTGCAGGGAACGCTGCGCAGCTCGCTCATCTCGAGCAGGGTCTTTGTCATGTGCGTCATTCGCTCGGTCTGCTCCTGCAGCAGCCCGAGCAGGCTCGCTGTATCGGCGTCGACGTCGGGGTGCTCGGCGCAAAACAGCTCGACTTGGGCCTGCATGAGCGCAAGCGGCGTGCGCAGCTCGTGCGCCGCATTGCCCGTAAACTGTCTTTGTGCGGAAAATCCCTCGTCAAGGCGGGAAATCATGTCGTTAAACGACGCGCTGCAGCGCCTGAGTTCAGAGGGCACGTCCTCGCTGATTTTTGTGTCGGCGAGGTTGTCGGGCCGCACGCTCTCGACTTGCGTCGCAAAGAAGCGCAACGGCCGCAGCGCATGTCCGCTCACAAAGTAGGCCAGCACGCCGCCGAGCAGCGTCACCGCCGCAGTTATATACCAGCTCGTCGCGCCAAACGATTCTTGGGCGTCGTTCACGACGATGGTCAGCGCGTCGTCGAGCTCTTTGTTTGTCGGGTCAAATGAGCTGGGCGAGGCCGCCTCCACCTTGCTGTGCGCCGATAGTTCATTGCCGATCGAGTCCATGTAGCGCATGCCGGAGTAGCCAACCAGGCAATTCATAAGTACGCAGGTCGAACATATCAGCAGTGCCGTCATCAACGTGATGCGCCACTGCAGCGACAGCCGCTTCATTTGCCGTCCTCCATAACGTAGCCTTCGCCGATTCGGTTGCGGATGGGGTCGTGCCCCAACGCACCGCGCAGCTTTTTTCGCAGCGACGAGATATGCACGCGGGTCGCGTTGCTAAAGCTGTTGACGCTGCTGTCCCATACATGCTCGATAAGTTCTTCCTGGCTCACCGGCCGCCCCTGGTTAAGCATCAGGTATTCCAAGATGCCGGTCTCCTTGCGCGTGAGGGATAGGGTCTCGCCGCCCACGGAGGCGAGGCGCGCCTTGGTGTCAAAGCTCAACAATCCACAGGTTAGAACAACGTCGTTTTGCGTAAAGTGCCTGAGCGTGAGGCTGCGGATGCGTGCCGCCAGCTCGTCAAGATGGAACGGCTTGGTGAGGTAGTCGTTGGCGCCCGCATCGAGCCCCGCCACCTTGTCGGAGACTTCGCCGCGTGCCGAGAGCACGAGCACCTTGGTCTCGCAATCAGTTGTTCTGAGTTGCCTGAGTACGGTCATGCCGTCGACATGGGGGAGGTTGAGGTCGAGTACGACAAGATCAAAGGTCTCGACATCGAGCAGATCGAGGGCCTGCTGCCCGTCGTAGCAGCAGTCGACGCTATAGGCCAAGTTGCGCAGGCTGCGTGCGATCGCATCGCACAGCGCCCGCTCGTCCTCGACGACCAAGATGCGCATAACGTTCTCCTTGCATAGTCATTCACGCTTAACACGGATTTTATAGTCGGTATGGTCCAATGGGTCGCGAAACGAAAGGAGTGGTCAGATTGTTCAAAGCGATTAAGCCTGTGGCGCAGGTGGCTTTGCTGATCGTTGGGGTAGCCATGGTTGGCTTTGGAATTATGCGCGGTGAGGCAGATGCCGTGCTGGCCAAGGCAATCAGGCTGTGCTTGGAGTGTATCGGAATTGGATAAAAGAAAAAACACTGCATCGCATTTTTTAGCGCGATTTCGTGGATTGATTCAGGCGGCGGCGACGCTTGCGACCAATATTCACCTGCCTAACTTTGCCAAGGGAGGCATCTACCAGGGGGCGGGCAAAGCCGTCTGCGTGCCGGGGCTCAACTGCTACTCGTGTCCGGCGGCCTCGGGTGCGTGCCCTATCGGGTCGTTTCAGTCGGTGGTGGGCTCGTCTAAGTTCAGCTTTTCGTATTACGTCACCGGAACACTGATTCTGATCGGCGTGCTGCTGGGGCGTTTTGTATGCGGCTTTTTGTGCCCGTTTGGATGGCTACAAGAGCTTTTGCATAAGATTCCCAGCAAAAAGCTCTCCACGAAAAAGCTCAAGCCGCTCACGTACATCAAGTATGCCGTGCTGCTGTTTGCCGTGGTGCTGCTGCCCGTCTTGGTGGTTAACGATGTGGGTATGGGCGACCCGTTCTTTTGCAAGTACATCTGCCCGCAAGGTGTGCTCGAGGGCGCGATTCCGCTGTCCATCATGAACATGGGAATCCGCTCCGCGCTGGGAAAGCTCTTTACCTGGAAACTTGCGATCCTCATTGCGGTTGCGGTGCTGAGCGTGCTGTTCTACCGTCCCTTCTGCAAATGGATTTGCCCTCTCGGTGCGTTTTATGCACTCATGAACAAGGTGTCGTTGCTGGGGATCCAGGTTGACCAGGGCAAGTGCGTTTCGTGCGGCAAGTGCGCCAGGGTGTGCCAGATGGACGTGGACGTTACGCGTACGCCCGACCATGCCGAGTGCATTCGTTGCGGCAAATGCGTTGGTGCGTGCCCCGTTGATGCTATTAGCTTTCGCTATGGGCTGGGCGTGACGGGCGACAAACCCGCGCAGCCCACGCAAGCCTGCGAAAACAAATAGGTATCTATATAAGCTTCGATATAAACGGAGGAACCATGAAATTGTCAAAAATTGCGGCATTGTTGATGCTGCCCGTGCTGGCGCTGACTCTTGCGGCGTGCTCTGCCCCCAAGGGCGACGCGAAGGATGCCACGAGCGGCGATGCACAGATTGCCGAGCTCATAGCGCAAAAGCCGTCGAGTGCCGAGGAGGCGGCCGAGCTGTACCAGCAGCTGCTGCAAAAGGAAAACGAGATCTTTGCGAGCGATAACGCCCTATGGGAAAAGGTGTTCCTTGCGGCCAACAAAGACACTCCCATGATTGAGGACGGCAAGAACTACGGCGACTTCTTGCTCGATACTATCGAGGGCGCAAAGGATCAGTTTACGGCTGACGAGCTCAAGACGCTTAAGGCCGGCGCGCAGCAGGTCAAGGAGATCGAGGATAAGCTCATGGCGCTGGAGAAGAAGTTCCCCGGATGTGGCAGCACGCCCGGCGAGGGGGAGAGCGTTGATGCCTCGACCGCGGGCATGACCAACGGCGAGAGCGGGGAGACGAAGTTCCCCAGCTTTAAGGGCAAGGACTTGGACGGCAACGATGTAAACAGCGACGAGCTGTTCTCCAAGAACAAGGTCACCGTCATGAACTTCTGGTTTACCACCTGCAAGCCGTGCGTGGGAGAGCTGGGCGATCTGGAGAAGCTCAACAAGGAGCTTGCCGAGAAGGGCGGCCAGGTCGTGGGCGTTAATTCCTTTACGCTCGACGGCAAAAAAGACGAGGTGGCCGATGCCAAGGACGTGCTTTCCAAGAAGGGCGTGACGTATAAAAACATCTGGTTTAAGTCGGACAGCGAGGCCGGCAAGTTCACCTCCAATCTGTACTCGTTCCCGACCACTTACGTGATCGACCAGAACGGCAACATCGTGGGAGAGCCGATCATGGGCGGCATCAACTCCGCCGAGCAGCGCGAGGCGCTCAACAAGCTGATCGATCAGGCACTCGCGAAGAGCGAGCAGTAGGTGCGAATGTGACAAAGGGACAGTCCCTTTGTCACATTCGCCGGGGCTGCCCCTTCTTTTTGCTTATAATCCTAAATCTCTGCATTTCATCCGATTTTAGGTTCTAAAAATCCTACATTTCATCGATAATTAAGCGCATAAAACTTTGCATTTCATTTGATGACACTGAGGGGAGAGCCTATGCTGCGCAGGAAAATAGCGGCAGAGCTGGAGCGTTGGCTGAAGTCTGCCGAGCAAAAGGCCTTATTCATCACGGGTTCTCGCCAGATCGGCAAAAGCTATTCGATTCGCGCATTTGGCAAAGCCAGCCATGCAACCTACATCGAGCTCAATCTCATGGAAAATCGCCAGGCAAAAGATGCTCTTCTCGAGGCGCGGAATGCCGATGATTTCATCAGCAGGGTGACGCTTCTTTCGGGAAAGTCGATTGCACCAGGCAAAACGCTCGTGTTTATCGATGAGGTCCAAGAGGCCCCCGACATCATGACGATGGCAAAGTTCCTTGTAGAGGACGGGAGGTGCCGCTGGGCGTTTTCGGGGTCAATGCTCGGGACTCAGCTCAAGGGCGTCAGGTCCTATCCCGTGGGGTATGTCCACGAGCTTAGGATGTTCCCGCTCGATTTTGAGGAGTTTTGCTGGGCAACCGGGGTGAGCGAGGGGGCTCGCCAAACGATACGTGACGCGTGTATCAGCGAGAGGCCCATTCCTGATTACATTCATGACGCGATGATGGCAAACTTCAGGACCTATACCGTTGTCGGCGGAATGCCGGAGGTCGTGCAGCGTTTCCTTGACACGCAGGGCGACCTTGCCTCTGTTCGTCAGCTGCAGTCAGAGCTCAACGAACAGTACCGGCGGGATATCTCCAAGTATGCAAGCGGGCGAGCCCTGCAGGTGCAGAGCATCTACGATCAGCTCCCTATTATGCTCGAGGGCGAAAACAAGCGCTTCGTGCTCAATTCCATTGACCCCAAGGCTCACTACGAGAAGTATCAGCGAGATTTTGTATGGCTTGTCGATGCCGGCGTTGCTCTCAAAGCCGATATCGTAACCGAGCCAAAATCGCCCCTGCTCAAGACGGCACGGCCATCGCAGTTCAAGCTATATCAATCGGATACGGGCATGTTGATGGCGCGCTACCCCGTTGGAGTCGCCCAAGCGGCGTATCTTGATAGCAAAGAGCCCAATCTGGGCGGCATTTACGAAAACGTGGTGGCCCAGCAGCTAGCTGCCCAAAATCGCCAGCTTTACTACTATCAGACAAAAAAGCGCGGCGAAGTGGACTTTGTGGTCGACGGGCCGGCTGGGACGGCTGTTCCGATCGAGGTTAAATCGGGCTCCTATTACCACGCGCACGCTGCGCTCGGTCATGTGCTTGATACGGCTGAATATGGCGTAAGGCTCGGGATTGTTTTCTCGAGAGGCAACGTTGAGCGCAACGGAGCGGTTCTCTATTTGCCGCTATATGCGACCTGGGCCCTTTCGGATGTTTTGGGCGACTCCTGCGCCGAGGGGATAAAGCTGGAGGTCAAGCCGGTCTAGGGCCAGTCCCGGATGTGGCAAAGGGGCAGTCCCTTTGTCACATTCATGAGCGTGGATTTTCTCCCGTTTAGAGCGCACTCGAGCGCTCAAAGTGGGAGAAAATCCACGCTCGTTTTATGCCGATGGCGTGGCACGTGCGTCCGCGTGCTCGCTTGCCTATAACTGCTCGAGCATGGCCGTGCAGCCGGCGAGCACATCGCGGTAGGTGGCATCGAAGTTGCCGGTGTACCAGGGATCGGCCACGTCGCCGGGGCGATCGGTCCAATCGAGCAGGCGCGAGATCTTGCCGTCGGGGTCGTCGCCAAAGATGCGGTACAGGCCGCGGGCGTTTTCGTCGTCCATATAGACAATGTGGTCCCAGTCGCCATACTCCGCGCGTCGCACCTGGCGCGCGCGATGTGCGACGACGGGAATCCCGACCTCGCGCAGCTTGGCGAGCGTGCCATGGTGCGGCGGGTTGCCAATCTCCTCGGTCGAGGTCGCCGCGGAATCAATGACAAACTCGCCCTCGCGCCCAGCGCGGCGCACGAGCTCGGCAAACACCGACTCAGCCATCGTCGAGCGGCAGATATTCCCATGGCAGATAAACAGTACACGTTGCATATGCGGTTTCCTTTCGATCGCCATCATCGAGCTCGAGTATCGCATCTACGCCTGCGCCCTCGCCCGCTTGCGCTCCCAGCGAGCCAACTTAATCGTCACCAGCGTGAGCGCCCAGGCCACAAGCGAGAACACGGCACCGACCGCGCCAACGTAGGCAATGCCAACTCCGCTTACCACGGCGCCGCCCACTGCGGTGCCAAACGAGATGCCGACGTTAAACGCCATGGGCTCAACCGAACTTGCGAGTACCATCGACTTGGGGTGGCGGCTGCGTGCCACATCCATAAAGTGTGTGATGCACGACACCGAGAACAGGTACATGAGCAGCGCCAAGCTAAAGACAAAGACCAGCGCGAGCGGCATGGTGCCGCCCAAAGCAAACAGCCCGAGTAACGCCGCAGCCTGCAGCACAAACGTCACAAGCAGCGCCTTCATGCCAAAGCGCGCATCGATCCATCCGCCCAGGATGTTCGAGATCAGGCAGAACACGCCGTAGGCCATAAGCGTGGTACTGGCTTCGACCGTGCCCATGCCCAGCACCTGCTCAAGATAAGGCGTCACGTAGCCGTAGAACACATAGACCGAGCCCACGCCAAACAAAAAGATGAGCATGCCGGTGATGATGCTCGGCTCGCGTAGCAGACCCGCCTGCTCGCGAAAGGTGGCGGGCTCGTCGGTTTGTCCGGCGCGCGGCATAGACGCCACGAGCGCTCCACAGATCAAAACGGCAAAGGTTAGCGTGCCGTACATGGCCACGTGCCAATCGAGCGTGTCGGCCACAAACTTACCGATCGAAGTGACAAAGACCATCGCCACGGAAAACGCGCCGTACACCACCGAGATGGCAAGCGAAGTTTGCTGCGGGGACAGAAGCTCAGGGATGTACGTCACGCCCACGGCGAGCAGTGCGCCCGAGACGGAGCCCAGGACAATGCGCGAGATAAAGAGCACCTGGAAGTTGGGCGCCAACGCCATGACCAGGTTGCCGAGCACAAAGACGATGCTATAGCACACGAGCAGCTGGTAGCGGCGAAAACGTCCCGTGCTGAGCGCGAGCACCGGCGTCGCGATAGCGTAGATCAGTGCGAACACGCTAATAAGTTGGCCTGCGGTGGCAAGCGATACGCCGAGTTCCGTCGCCAGGTCGCTTTCGATGCCGATGACCACGAACTCGGAGCAGCCGAGCGAGAATCCCAACAGCACGAGCAGCGCCAGGCAGAGCTTGGTGCGCGCAGGGGAGAGCGCGGCGGCGGTTGACTTGCTTTTAGGCGTGGTTGCGGCGGTCAAGGTTGTCACTCCAATGTCGCATGAATAAGCGGGATTCAATCCCTGCAACTCTAACAGAATGTGACAAAGAGACAGTCCCTTTGTCGCATTGCGCTGCCGGCCAGTCGCCCAAACCGTCACAACATTCGGCGAAAATCTCGAAATCGAGGAAAAGCGTCGAATGTTGTGACGGTTTTTGTGTCCGGCGCGGGTGAGCTTCGGTGTCGTCTGGGGGTATAAAACTAGCGAGTGTTTATTTGCGAGGCCTAAGGGGCGCCCCGTATGGATATCGATAACTTTGAATGGTGGTATAGCGAGGGCGAAGCTCCGGATGAGGAGTGGGACGAGCCTACGCCGCGTGGCGTGTCGAGCGACGAGGACGAGACCGGCAACGACGTCGCCGCCGACTCGGACGCCGCCCTCGACCCCGTCGAGCCCCTGACCTTCGAACAAGCTTGGGCCCAGGCCGAGGCAGACGAGGCCAAGGCCGACGCTACGGCCACGCTCGGCGAGCCAGCCGACATGTCGATCTCGCCGGCAAAGACCCCGCAGCCGCGTCACACTATCGACCCCGACAGCACGGCATCCTTCAGCATTCTCGACGTGCCCTCGCAGGGTGCCCAGGCGCCTGCGCCCACGCATCGCCCCGATCTGGCTCGCGAGGAAGATGCGGGACGTCGCTCTCCGCTTGGCCCCATCCTTATCGCCTTTATGGCCGGCGTTATCGCATGCTCGGTAATTGGAAACGTCTGGAGCCATGTCGAACAGCAGCGAAAAGACGCCGCCAAGGTCGAGATGTCTGTCGAGCAATCGCTCAGCCGCACGCGCTCGGTACATGTGTCGGTCGAGGTCAAGGACGGCGCGACGTGGGACACCGCGCGCGGCGACAGCCAAATGCTCATCCATATCGTGGGGCGCACGCTCAAAGGGCAGACAATTGACGAGTATCAATACGTCAATTCCGCTGGTGACGGCATCGAGCTCAAGCCCGGAGACTACGAGCTCACCGTCGATGAACCGCCCGTCGCCACCGACGGCACGCGCTTCCGCGCCTCAAAGCGCATGGTCCCCGTGAACTTTAACTCACAGGCGCCCGACACGGTCGACACTACACCGCAGGGCGGGTTCGACCTTTACGTGGATACCCAGTAGGCGCTCGCCGCTCATTCCGCTATGGCTACTCAATAATCGCCTGCCGTCCCGTCCCGCCGCCAAGAGTGGGACAATAGCCCTCGACACTATTGTTTACTTTTGGAGGAAGTAGCATGTCTACCGTTACTACCATCAAGCGCGGCGGCCTCACCGCGGCCATCGATTCCATGGGCGCCCAGCTCACGAGCCTTGCCCTCAACGGCAACGAGTATCTGTGGCAGGGCGACCCCGCCTTTTGGGGCAAGCACGCGCCCATCCTGTTCCCCATTGTGGGCTCGCTGCGCAACAACACGGCAACGTCTGCGGCCGGTACCTGCGAGATGCCGCGCCACGGACTCGCTCGCATCGTCGAGCACAAGTTGGTCGAGGTTTCGGAGGACGGCTCCTCGGTAACGTACGAGATCACTGACACGCCCGAGTCGCTCAAGGCGTTCCCGTTCCACTTTAAGCTCAACATGACCTATGCCCTGACCGGCGACGCCACGCTCACGCAGACCTTTGCCGTCACCAACACCGGCGACGTGGCCCTGCCGTTCTCGGTGGGCGGTCATCCTGCATTCAACTTGCCCGCCCCCGGTGCCGAAGACGAGGCGTTCGAGGATTACGAGTTGGCGTTTACCGAGGCTTGGACCAACGAGGCTCCCATCATCACGCCCGACGGTCTTATGACGTTCGAGGGCAGCTACAAGGCTCCCGATAACTCGGACGTGCTGCCCATCACGCACCGCAGCTTCGATAACGATGCCATCATGCTCACCGATACTCCGGGCTCCACGCTCACACTGCGCGGCCGCAAGTCGGGCCACGGCGTCAAGATCGACTTTGAGGGCTTTAAGTACATTGGCGTGTGGTCTGCCGCCAACGACGCTCCGTTTGTGGCGCTCGAGCCCTGGACCGGTCACACCACCATGGACACCGAGGACGACGTCTTTGAGCACAAGGTCAACACCATCACCTTGGCTCCCGGCGAGACGGATGTTCGCAGCTTTAGCGTTACCTTGCTCTAGAGGTTCCGCCGCTCGGTCGATGCTGCGCGTCGTCCAGAGCGACAAGTTGTCATTCAAAAGGCAAGGCATAGACCTTCTGGTCATGCCTTGCCTTTTTCATGCCACTTGTTCGCTCTGGACGTCGCTCGCCGGCATTGCCAAAACATCGGCGTCCCCAATGGCTACCGTGTGTCTATTAATTTTTCGAGCTTGTGCTGCGCTGCTAGTTGCTGGCGTATATCCTGTTAAGTCGTCAGCATACGATTCAACAGGGAAGGCAGATTATGCATTCTCCCCAACAGTGCGATGCGCAGCGCCAGCCGGTATGCAGCCGTCGCATCTTTTTGGGTAGCGCTCTCGCTGCGAGCGCTTCCGTCGTCGCCGGCGCGCTTGCCGGCTGTCAGCGCCCGTCAACGCTCAAGGTGGTTCAGCCCACGACGGGCGGCGGTCGCGACGACCTGTCCGATTCCGTGATCGGCAAGGATAAGATCCGCATTGGCATGGAGGCGGCCTACGCCCCGTACAACTGGCAGGTCTCCGAAGCCAGCGAGTACACCATCCCCATCGACAACGTGCAGGGCGCCTATGCCGATGGTTACGACGTGCAGATCGCCAAGATCGTCTGCAAGGCCCTCGGTGGCGAGCCCGTTGCCGTCAAGCAGAGTTTCTCGGGCCTTATCGATTCGCTCAACAACGGCCAGATCGACCTCATCATTGCCGGCATGAGCGCCACGCCCGAGCGCGAGGAGTCCGTCGGCTTTTCCGACCCGTACTTCATTGGCTACTTTGGCCTGTTCGTAAAAGAGGGCTCGCCCTACCAAAACGCCACCAAGCTCAGCGACTTCAGCGGTGCCACGGTGCTCGGCCAAAAGGACACCATGCTCGATACCGTCATCGACGAGATTCCGGGCGTTGTGCACAAGAACCCGGTCGATTCGGTCCCCACGGTGTTTTCGAACCTGCTGCAGGGCACCTGCGACGCCGTGACCTACAACACCGAGAACGAGAAGGGCTATATGGCCCAAAATCCCGGTATCGTCCCCATCCAGTTTGCCGAGGGCGAGGGCTTTAAGCAGGAGGTCACGGCAAATGTCGGTTGCCGCAAGGGCTCGGACAAACTGCTTAAGCTCATCGACAAGACACTCAAGGGCATTAGCCAAGAGGAGCGCGACCAAATGTGGGACGCGTGCCTCGACCGTCAGCCGGCATAGGGAGGCAGCATGAAAACCATCAATCGCCTGGCCTCCTTTATCAAGGCCGACCACCGTTATGTATACCTGGGCACGAGCGTCATCGCGGCGCTCGGCCTGGCGTTTAGCCAGCGCAACCCCACGCCGATGAGTTTCTTGGCGCCTACGGGCGTGTTCCAAGACTGCCTCTGGGCAATCCTTTGGGCCTGGCTCGTCGTGTCGGCGGCGGCGCTGGTCACCAAGCTCATGCACTGGAACGACTATCGCGAAAAGTCGCCGTTCGCATCCGAGCGCTGCCGTCGTGGCGCACGCCTGGGCAGCTACGTCGTGGTCGCCATCGCGGCGATCTTTTTCGTGGACCGCTGCGTCATGTCGTTTATCGACCTGGTGCAGGTGAGCATTGTCTCGGATTCCAACCCCAGCGACTTTTTGTCGAGCCTGGTCTACATGACCTACAAGAGCGGTGACTTCTTCATTCGCGGTATCGAGATCACCATCGCGCTTGCCACCTTCGGCACCGTCATCGCATTCTTCCTGGCGCTGCTCTTTGTGTTCCTGCGTATTCAGACCTTTGACCGCGTGGACAACGACCTGGTGCGCTTCTTTAAGAGTATCGGCCGCGGCTTTGCGACCATCTACTCCACCATCGTGCGCGGCACGCCCATGATGGTCCAGGGCCTGCTCATCTATTACGCGGGCTTCACCGTTTTGCGCGGCATGGGCTTCGAGACCGCCCAGGCCAACCAGATCTGGAGTACCTTCACCGCCGGCCTCGTCACCATCTCGCTCAACTCCACCGCCTACATGATGGAGGTCCTGCGCGGCGGCATCGAGTCCATCGATCCCGGCCAGGCCGAGGCAGCGCGCTCGCTGGGCCTGTCGCAGTGGCAGGCCATGCGCAAAGTCGTGTTCCCCCAGGGCATTAAAAATGCGATTCCGGCGCTCACCAACGAGCTCATCATCAACATCAAGGATTCGTCGGTGCTCTCGGTCATCGGCGTGTTCGACCTTATGTACGCTACTACCACGGTCGCCGGCGTGTACTACCGCCAGATGGAGGTCTACTGCGTGGCGCTCGTGGTCTACCTGATCCTGACGCTCGTGGCGAGCCGCCTGCTCGAGGCCTTTGGCAAAAAGCTCGGCGCCGAGGCTCCGGTCACGCTGCCCAGCTCCAACTAGGCTCAAGACGAGGAGAATCATCATGGCAGATACCGCCACTACCGGCACTGCGGCAGCCGTGCAAAACCAAGAGCCGCTTATCCGCGTCGAGGGCCTGCGCAAGAGCTTTGGCTCACTCGAGGTACTCAAGGGCATCGACCTGTCCGTCAATTCCGGTGAGGTTGTCACCATCATCGGCGCCTCGGGCTCGGGCAAATCGACCTTCCTGCGCTGCCTCAACCTGCTCGAGACCCCGGACGCGGGCCACATCTGGTTCCACGGCCAGGACCTCACGGCCGAGCGCTGCAACATCAACAAGCTGCGCGAGGACATCGGCATGGTGTTCCAGGGCTTTAACCTGTTCAACAACATGGATGTGCTCGACAACTGCACGCTCGCGCCCGTCACGCTCAAAAAGATGAGCAAGGCCGAGGCCGAGAAGGTCGCGATGGAGCATCTGACGAGCGTGGGACTCGAAAAGTTCGCGCACGCCGCCGTGGGTCGCCTGTCCGGCGGCCAAAAGCAGCGCGTTGCCATCGCTCGTGCCCTATGCATGAATCCGCAGATCATGCTGTTCGACGAGCCGACCTCCGCACTCGACCCCGAGATCGTGGGAGAGGTGCTCGAGGTCATGCGCAAGCTCGCTGCCGACGGCATGACCATGGTCGTCGTCACGCACGAGATGGCCTTTGCCCGCACGGTGTCCGACCGCGTGGTCTTTATGGACAAGGGCGTGGTCCTCGAGGACGCCGCGCCGGCCGAGCTCTTCGGCAATCCTAAGCACCAGCGCACCCGCGAGTTCCTCTCGCGTTATCTCAACGACAAATAATGCAAGCGAACGTGGCAAAGGGACCGCCTCTTTGCCACGTTGTTTTTGGAGGAAGGCATGGCCGAGGTTTGGCGCTTCTTTGCGCACGAGGATGATTTTGCCGATATCGACGAGGTCGGCGCGTGCGAGCGCCTGGGCCGCGTGCTGTCGTTTCCGACCATTTCGAGCATGGATGCCGAGGCGGTGGACTGGCAGCCGTTCGACGACCTGCGCGCCTATATGCAGCAGGCCTGGCCGCACGTATTTACAGCGGGTAAGGTCGAGCTCATCGATCATTCGTTGCTGGTGACGCTTTCCGGCTCCGCCCCCGCACTCAAGCCCGTTGTGCTCATGGGTCACATGGACGTGGTCCCCGTGGTGCCGGGTACCGAGGACGACTGGACGTACGCCCCCTTTAGCGGGCATGTAGACGACACCTACATTTGGGGTCGCGGCGCTATCGATATGAAAGACCAGGTCGCAGGCATTCTCGAGGCGGTTGAGTATGCGCTCGCACACGGCTGGGAGCACGAGCGCACCCTGCTGCTGGCTTTTGGCCAGGACGAGGAAACCACGCAGTTCGGTGCGGGTGCCATCGGCCGCGTGCTCGAAGAGCGCGGCATTGAGCTTGAGTACCTGATCGACGAGGGCGACTACCGCATCGTTTCGGCTGCCGAGTACGGCGCGGGCGAGGGCTGGCTTATGCATGCCGATCTCGCGGAGAAGGGCTACGCCGATATCGTGTTGAGGACGCGTAGCGAGGGCGGGCATTCCTCCAACCCCTACGGGGGCACTTCACTCGAGGTGCTCAGCCGTGCCATCACCGCAATCTGCGATATCGAGTGGCCGACGCGCGTGACCGACTTGCTTGCCGCCCAACTCGTCGAGTTGGGGCTCTACACGGCCGATGAAATTGCCGCCAACGGGGATGCCATTGTCCGCGATTGCCTCGCCAGCAAAAAGCTCTATCCGCTGGTGACGACCACCTGCGCGCCCACGCAGATCGAGGGTGGTAGCACCGGCGCCAACGTAATGCCGCAGGATATGTGGGCCAACATTAACTTCCGCATGCTCGAGGGTACGAGCGTGGCCGACGTTGTGGCGTGCTGCCGTGAGGCGGTTGCCGGGGCGGACCTTGCCGGTCGTGTCGAAGTGGAGCTGGGCCCCGGCAGCTCCGAGCCTTCGCCGTCTCCGCGTGTCGGTGGACCGGGGCTCGAGGCCGTTCGCGCCATCGCCGCCCGCTATTTCCGTGATCCATTGGGGACAGAGGAAAACGGATCATCTGAGCCGTTGGCGATTGTCCCTTCGACCGTGATCGGTGCGACCGACGCTGCCAACTACCAGCGCATTTGCTCCGAGTGCATTCGCTTCTCGGCCTTTGTGGTCGACGATGACGAGTGCGATCGCGGCGTCCACGGCACTAACGAGCGCATCACTCGCTGCGCCTACCTCCAGGGTGTCCGCTTCCTCATCGCCCTGCTCCACACGCTCTAGAATCCGACAAAGGGACTGTCTCTTTGTCGGATTCCGTGCGGGTTATATGCAGGTTTGCCTGCGCACGCTATCATATATGGGTTAGACCGCAACTATGTACCCCATACGCGAAGGGATGCGCATGTATCTGAAGATCGACATGCTCTAGCTGGGCTTACCCCCGCAGTGGCGCCTCGCGCCCCATCAATTCTGCCGATTTTCGCCTTCACGCATATAAAGGAGTCCGTCATGCGCGACAAGCTCGAAAAGATCATCAAGGCCTACGAGGAGCTCGAGAAGAAGCTTTCCGACCCGGCCGTCGCCTCCGATATCAAGGAGTTCACGCGTCTCAACAAGGAGTATGCGCACCAGTCCGACCTCATTGCCGCCTCGCGCGAGTACATCGGCGCGCTCGATGACATCGAGGCTGCCAAGGAAATGCTGCACGATACCACCGATGCCGATGAGAAGGAGATGCTCCAGATGGACATCTCCGAAAACGAGGCCAAGCTCCCCCAGCTCGAGGAAGACATCAAGTACATGCTCATCCCGAGCGACCCCAACGACGACAAGAACACCATCGTCGAGATCCGCTCCGCCGCCGGTGGCGACGAGGCGGCCATCTTCGCCGGCGATCTGTACAAGATGTATCAGCGCTTCTGCGAGTCGCGCGGCTGGAAGACCACCGTGCTCGACTCCAGCCCCAGCGAGGCCGGCGGCTTTAAGTCCATCGAGTTCAAGGTCGAGGGCGACCGCGTCTACTCCGTCATGAAGTTCGAGTCCGGCGTGCACCGCGTCCAGCGCGTTCCCAAGACCGAGTCCCAGGGTCGCATCCAGACCTCCACGGCAACCGTCGCCGTGCTTCCCGAGGCCGAGGAGATCGACGTCCAGATCAACCAGTCCGACCTGCGCATCGATACCTACTGTGCCTCCGGCCCTGGCGGTCAGTGCGTTAACACCACCTACTCCGCCGTGCGCATCACCCACCTGCCCACCAACACCGTGGTGCAGTCGCAGGAACAGCGCTCCCAGATCCAGAACCGCGAGGTCTGCATGCAGATGCTGCGCGCCCGTCTGTACGAGATGGAGCTCGAGAAGCAGCAGGCGGAGCTCGGTGCCGAGCGCCAGAGCCAGATCGGCCACGGCAACCGTTCCGAGAAGATCCGTACCTACAACCAGCCCCAGGACCGCGTGACCGATCACCGCATCGGCTTCAACTCCACCTACAACGGCGTCCTCCTGGGCGACCAGCTCGGCACCGTCATCGAGGCGCTCGCCGCCGCCGAGCGTGCCGAGAAGCTGGCACAGGCTGTGTAGTGGGTTACGCGGTTTTACCAAACCGCGTAACGGCTCGACGCTGCGCGCCGCCCAGAGCGACAATTTGTCATT
>CALBBA010000326.1 GCA_937926755.1 uncultured Collinsella sp. | reverse complement strand
AAGCCTACTGCTAAGAAAGTTATCAAGAAGAAGGAAAAAAAGAGCATCCCTGTGGGTATCGTCCACATTGATGCCACCTTCAACAATACTATTGTGACGTTTACTGATACCCGCGGCAATGCCGTGAGCTGGGCTTCCTCTGGTCAGTCCGGTTTCAAGGGCTCCCGCAAATCCACTCCCTTTGCCGCTCAGGTTGCTGCTGAAACCGCGGCCCACAAGGCTCAGGAGTGCGGCATGCGCACCGTTGGTATCTATGTGAAGGGTCCTGGTTCAGGTCGTGAGCAGGCTATGCGTGCCGTGGCTAACACCGGTATGCGCGTTGCCTTCATCCGCGACATCACTCCCATCCCGCACAATGGCTGCAGGCCGCCTAAGCGCCGCCGCGTGTAAGCGTCACAAAGAGGAATTCCAATGGCTAAATATACTGAAGCTAAGTGCCGCATCTGCCGCCGTGAGGGGTGCAAGCTCTTTCTGAAGGGTGATCGCTGCTTCACCGGCAAGTGCGCTTTTGATCGCAGGCCTTTGGCTCCCGGCCAGCACGGCCGTGCCCGCAAGAAGGTCTCCGAATACGCGACCCAGCTTCGTGAGAAGCAGAAGACGCGTCGTACTTACGGGCTGCTGGAACGTCAGTTCCACAGCTATTTTACCAAGGCTGATATGCAGAAGGGCGTCACCGGTACCAACCTGCTCGTTCTTCTCGAATGCCGCCTGGACAACGTTGTTTACCGCCTCGGATTCGCCAATTCCCGCAACCAGGCCCGCCAGCTTGTCCGCCATGGTCTTTTCACCCTCAACGGCCACAAGGTCAACATTCCTTCCATCCAGCTGAGGGTGGGCGACTCCGTTGAAATTCCTGAAAAGAATCGTCAGGTGAAAATTTTTGCAGACGCTCAGGAGACCATCGGCCGCCGTGGCACCCCGAACTGGCTCGAGGCCGACTATGATGCTTTCAAGGGCACCGTTAAGGCCATGCCGCAGCGTGAGGATATCCGCACCGAAGTCAACGAACAGCTGATCGTCGAACTTTACAGCAAGTAAGCGAGGGAAGCATGCTTATTAAACAGGGCGATCGCCTTATTAATTCGCGGAACTGGACCGAGCTCGTCAAGCCGGAAAAGATTACCCGCGACGAATCGTCGAACAGCATGCACGGGCGTTTCGTCTGCGAACCTCTGGAGAGGGGGTTCGGCACGACCATTGGCAATGCTCTGCGCCGTGTCCTTCTTTCCTCCCTCCAGGGCGCCGCATTCGTCTCCGTCAAGATTACCGGCGTGCAGCATGAGTTCTCTTCTATCCATGGCGTTCTTGAGGATGTCACTGACATTATCCTCAACATCAAGCAGGTCCGCCTGGCCATGGATACGGATGATCCTCAGAAAGTTACTCTGCATGTCGATAAGAAGGGCGAGGTTACCGCTAAGGACATCAAGTGCAACCAGCATGTCATGGTTCTTAACCCGGAACAGCCTATCGCCACTCTTACTGAAGATGTTCCGCTCGACATGGAGTTCGAGGTCCGCATGGGAAAGGGCTACGTGCCCCATGAACTTCATGCCGGCCTTGATGACGAAATCGGTGTCATCGCACTGGATTCTAGCTTCTCGCCCATCCGCAAGGTCAGCTATTCCATTGAGCAGGCCAGGGTTGGCCAGATGACCAACTATGACAGGCTGATTCTCGAGGTCTGGACTGATGGTTCCGTGACTCCTGAAGACGCCATCGCCTACTCGGCGAAGATCATCAAGGATCAGATCAGCGTGTTCATCAATTTCGATGAGCGCGTGACCGGAGACCTTGCCGGATCTTCCGCAGGCACTACTGAGATCAGCGAAAAACTCTTCATGCCTATTGATGAACTTGAGCTCTCCGTCCGTGCTACCAACTGCCTCCGGTCCGCTAACATTTCCACTGTTGGCGAGCTTGTGCAGCGCACTGAGTCTGATATGCTCAAGACCAAGAACTTCGGCCGTAAATCTCTTGATGAAATCAAGAACGTCCTGCTTAATATGGGCTTTGATTTCGGCATGAAGCTCGATAATTTCGATAAAAAGTACCAGGAATGGAAGAAACAGAGGGATCAGCAAAATGAGGCATAACAACTCCGGCAGAAAACTCTCGCGCACGCCTGCGCACCGTAAGGCCCTTTTGCAGAATCTCGCGAAAGCTCTTATTAATCATGGCAGGATCCGCACGACCGTAATCAAGGCCAAGGAACTCCGCCGTGTTATTGAGCCGCTCGTTACGCTCACCAAGAAGAATGATGTCGCTTCCAGACGTCTCGCTTACCGTGAACTCAACGACCGCTCCATTGTTAAGCGTCTTTTCGATGAGATTGGACCGCGCTTTACCGCCGTCGCTGGCGGCTATAAACATATCCCTAAAATCGAAAAACCCCTCCTCTGCGAGAACGCCCCCTTA
>CALBBA010000325.1 GCA_937926755.1 uncultured Collinsella sp. | reverse complement strand
TCCTGCTAAGAAAGCGTAACAAAGGCGTTACCACTGTAATTACCCGCCCCGCGGGGGCGTAGGATACATGTCATAACCGTTCCGGGAGAAACATCCCCGGGGGAAAGGAACGTATGAATAAGATCTTCGACAACAAGCAGGAGTTTACCGAGCTCTATCGCGACGCCGTCATGAGCATTAGCGGCAAGAGCGTCGAGGCCGCCAGCGACCTCGACCGCTTTAACGCCCTGGCCAAGCTCGTGGCCGAGAAGGCACGCACCGTTGCCACCAAGAGTGACGCCCGTGTGACCGCCGAGGGCAAAAAGCGCGTGTACTACTTCTCGATTGAGTTTTTGATCGGCCGCCTGCTCGACAACTACCTACTCAACTTTGGCGTGCGCGACATGGTGGCCGAGGCGCTCGACGACATGGGGTTTGACCTGTCCGTCATCGAGAACCAGGAGCCCGATCCGGCTCTGGGCAACGGTGGCCTAGGCCGTCTTGCAGCGTGCTTCCTGGACTCCATGGCAGCCGAGGGCATTGCCGGCTACGGCAACGGCATGCGCTACCGTTACGGCCTGTTTAAGCAGGAGATCGTCAACGGCAGCCAGGTCGAGGCCACCGACGAGTGGCTCTCCCACGGCTATCCCTGGGAGGTTCGTCGTCAGGACAAGGCCGTGACCATCAAGTTCGGTGGCCGCGTTGAGGGCTTTGAGGAGGACGGCCGCACGTTCTACCGTACGGTAGACACGCAGGACATCCTGGCTGTCCCCTACGACATCCCCGTCGTGGGCTATGCCGGCGAGACCGTCAACAAGCTGCGCGTCTGGGCTGCCGAGCCGGTTGAGGAGCACTTCGATCTGGAGGCCTTCAACCGCGGTGACTATGCTCTCGCCGACGCCGAGCGCGCCGAGGCCGAGGCCATCAGCGCCATCCTCTACCCCAACGACGCCGGCGAGCACGGCCGTCTGCTGCGCCTGAAGCAGGAGTACCTGTTTGTCTCCGCCGGCATCTACAGCCTGCTCGACACCTTTGAGAAGGAGCACGGCGAGAACTGGGAGCTGCTGCCGCAGTTTGTGGCCATCCACACCAACGATACCCACCCCGCCATGTGCGGCCCCGAGCTCATGCGTATCCTCATCGACGAGAAGAAGCTTGAGTGGGACGACGCTTGGAACATCGTGACGCAGGTCGTGAGCTACACCAACCACACCATCCTGCCCGAGGCTCTGGAGAAGTGGCCCATCGGCACGTTCTCCAAGCTCCTCCCCCGCGTGTACCAGATCATCGACGAGATCAGCCGTCGTTGGCACGAGTCGTTCGACACCACGCAGGAGGGCTGGCAGGAGCGTCTGCGCCAGACCGCCATTCTGTGGGACGGCGAGATTCGCATGGCCAACCTGTCCGTGATCTGCAGCCACAGCGTCAACGGCGTGGCCAAGATCCATTCCGACATCATCAAGAACATCGTGCTCAAGGACTTCTATGCCCTCACGCCCGAGAAGTTCAACAACAAGACCAACGGCATCTCGCACCGTCGCTTCTTTGCCGAGGCCAACCCCACCTATGCCAAGCTCGTGACCGAGGCCATTGGCGACGGCTGGCTTAAGGACGCCTTTGAGCTGGAGAAACTCAAGGAGTTCCAGAATGACACCGAGTTCCTCAAGGCCGTGGGCGCCTCCAAGCGCGCCAACAAGGAGCGCCTGGCCGCCTACGTTAAGGCCGAGACCGGTCTGGTCATTGACCCCAACACCGTCTTCGATGTCCAGGTGAAGCGCTTCCATGCCTACAAGCGCCAGCTCATGAACATCATGAAGGTGATGGACATCTACAACCGTCGCATCGCCGATCCCAACTTCCACGTGACGCCGACGACCTTCATCTTTAGCGGCAAGGCTGCCTCGAGCTACACCTTTGCCAAGGAGACCATCCGCCTGATCAACTCCGTCGCCGAGGTCATCAACAACGACGCCCGCGTGAACGAGGTCATGAAGGTCTGCTTTATCCCCAACTTCCGCGTGAGCAACGCCCAGCTTATCTACCCCGCCGCCGAGATCTCGGAGCAGATCTCCACGGCCGGTAAGGAGGCCTCGGGCACGTCCAACATGAAGCTCATGATGAACGGCGCCATTACGCTGGGCACCCTCGACGGCGCCAACATCGAGATCGCAGACCTGGCCGGCCGCGAGAACGAGGCCATCTTTGGCCTGACCGCTCCCGAGGTCGAGCAGCTCTGGGCATCCAACAGCTACTTTGCGTGGGATACCCTCAACAACGATCGCGAGCGTCTGGGCCGCGTGATGGACGAGCTCAAGGACAACACCTTCGCGGGTCTTTCGGGCAACTTTGAGAGCATCTACAACGAGCTCATGAACAACAACGACCCCGACCTGGTCATGGCCGATTTCCGCAGCTACGTGGATGCGTGGGAGAAGCTCACCGGCAGCTACGGCGACCAGGAGACCTGGAACCGCAAGGCCCTGCTCAACACCGCCTCGAGCGGCTGGTTCTCGAGCGACCGCACCATTCGCGAGTACCGCGACGAGATCTGGCACGCGTAAAGGCGCGCGAGCTCCCCTATGCCAGCACGGCATTACTCGACGGGCGTGACAGTGCGCCGCGCCCGTCGCTAATGGGTTTAGGAACATCGATGACAGAAGGAGAGATCGATGAGTAAGAAAGAATGCATCGCGATGCTCCTCGCAGGAGGACAGGGCAGCCGATTGGGGGCACTCACCCAAAAGATCGCCAAGCCGGCGGTTAGCTTTGGTGGCAAGTTCCGCATTATCGACTTTTCGCTGTCCAACTGCTCCAACTCGGGCATCGACACGGTGGGCGTTCTAACGCAGTATCGCCCCTACCTGCTGCATGCCTACGTGGGCTCCGGCGAGGCGTGGGATCTGGACAGCCGCGACGGCGGCGTGTCGATCCTGCCGCCGTACGAGACGCAGACCGGCGGCGCCTGGTATGCGGGCACGGCCGACGCCATTACGCAGAACCTCGACTACATCAAGGCCAACGACCCCAAGTACGTCCTGATTCTTTCGGGCGATCACCTGTATCGCATGGACTACCGCAAGATGCTCAAGACGCACATTGAAAACAACGCCGACCTCACGGTGAGCGTTATGCCCGTGCCGTGGGAGGAGGCCAGCCGCTTTGGCATCCTGACCACCGACCCCGAGGACGGCCGCATCACCAAGTTCACCGAGAAGCCCGATAAGCCCGATTCGAACCTCGCGTCCATGGGCATCTACATCTTCTCGGCAGACGTGCTGATCGAGGCGCTCGAGGAGGACGCTCTGGACCAGCGCTCGAGCCACGACTTTGGCAAGGACATCATCCCCAAGCTGCTCGGCGAGAACAAGCGCCTGTACAGCTACGAGTTCCACGGCTTCTGGAAGGACGTCGGCACCATCGCCAGCTTCCACGAGACCTCGATGGACCTGCTGGGCAATAACCCCGAGTTCGATCTGTTCGACAAGCACTTCCCCATCATGTCCAACATCACCACGCGTCCGCCGCACTACATTGGCCCGGACGGCCGCCTGGACGACTGCCTGGTCTCCAACGGCTGCAAGATCTACGGCACCGCTCGCCACTCGATCCTTTCGACCGATGTCATCATCGAGGAGCGCGCCGTGGTCGAGGACTCCGTGCTGCTGCCGGGTGCGCATGTTAAGAGTGGCGCGCACATCTGCCGCGCTATTTTGGGCGAGAACTCCACGGTCGAAGAGGGCGTGAAGCTCGGCTCTGTCGATACCACCAAGGATACGGCCGTCGTTGGAAATGACGTCGTTATCGGGAAGGGGGAATGATCCGATGATCAATCGCAAGGCCATCGGTTATATCACCGCTAACTACTCTTCGACCTACGGCAGCGTGCTGCTCAAGGACCGCCCCATCGCGTCCGTTCCGTTTTTGGGCCGCTACCGCCTGATCGACTTCCCGCTGTCCAACATGATGAATGCCGGCATTAAGACCGTTGGAGTCGTCATGCCGGGCAACTACCGCTCGCTGATCGACCACGTGGGCTCGGGCAAGGACTGGGGCCTGGACCGCAAGAAGGGCGGCCTGTTCATGGTGCCCGGCAACGCATATGGCACCACCAAGGGCGGAATGCGCTTCCTGCTGCGCGACATCATCTCTAACAAGACGCTGTTCCAGCGCTCGGACAAGCCCTATGTTGTGATGATGGGCACCAACATCATCTTTAATATGGACCTCAACACCATCATCGACGCGCACGAGAACTCCGGCGCCCAGATAACCGTGGTGTACTGCAAGGCCACGCGCAACGTCGATGACGAGACCAAGCTCGAGATTAACGAGAACGGCCGCCTGACGGGCGTGAGCGCCGGTGTCGTGTACGGCGACAACGCCTCCATGGACTGCTGCATCGTCAACCGTGAGACGCTGCTCGAGATCATCGACCACTACCAGGCCGCCGACTATCTGGACCTGCTCGAGGCACTCCAGGGCGACTTTGGCAACATCGACGTGTGCAGCTACGAGTACAAGGGCGAGGTCGTGGGCGTGTTTAGCGAGAAGTCGCTGTATCGCCGCAGCATGGACCTGCTCGACCAGACCGTGGCCGACCAGCTCTTCGACCCCGAGCGTCCGATCCTGACCAAGGCCCACGACGTGCCGCCTTCGCGCTATGCGACCGGCAGCCACGCGTGCAACTCGATCATCTCGGCCGGCTGCATCATCAAGGGTACCGTGCGCAACTCGATCCTGTCGCGCGGCGTTGTGGTCGAGGAAGGCGCCTCGGTGACCAACTCGATCATCAACCAGAGCTGCGTCATCAAGAGCGGCGCCCGTGTTGAGAACGCCATCCTGGACAAGAACAACGTGGTTCCTGTCAACACCGAGCTTCGCGGCACGCCCGAGAACATCCTGGTGCTGGGCAAGGCTCCGTTAACTTCCGATACCACCATCGCTCGTTAACATTGGCGTCGCATAATCGCACGTAAACTGAAGAATAGCCGCCCGGTTTGTACCTGGCGGCTATTCTCGAATTACAACATGGGAGACAATATGGCAGAAACCAGCAAAAAGATGCAGATCGTGTTTGCCTCGGCCGAGTGCGCACCGTTTGTAAAGACCGGTGGCCTGGGCGACGTGGCAGGCTCGCTGCCCGCGGCGCTTGTGCGCGCCGGCGCCGAAGTTATCGTGATGGTGCCCAAGTACGCCACCATCAATGACGAGTACAAGGCGCAGATGGAGCACTTTGCCGACTTTTATGTGAGCCTGGGATGGCGCAACGAGTACTGCGGGCTGGAGAAGCTCGAGCACGACGGCGTCACCTATATGTTTATCGACAACGAGCGCTACTTTGCGCGCGACTATCCGTACGGCTTCTTTGACGACGGCGAGCGCTTTGCGTTCTTCTCCAAGGCCATCACCGAGAGTCTGCAGCACCTGCCGGCCGGCTTTGAGTGCGACATCCTTCACTGCAACGACTGGCAGACGGCGCTGGCACCCGTGTTCCTGCGCGAGTTCTACCAGGGCCTACCGCTGTACGACCGTGTGAAGACCGTGTTCTCGATCCACAACGTGGCGTTCCAGGGCCAGTTTAGCGACACCGTGTTGGAGGACATCCTGGGTGTGGCGCACATTCCGGCGGCCGCCTCGCAGCTACGCTGCGACGCCTGCAGCATCAACTACATGCTGGGCGCGCTGCGCTATGCCGACGCCATCACTACGGTAAGCCCTACCTATGCCAACGAGATCCAGACGCCCGAGTTTGGCGAGGGCCTGGACGGCGTGCTGCGCGAGCGTTCGTACGCGCTGCAGGGCATTTTGAACGGCATTGACGTGACGGGCTTTGACCCGGCGACCGATAAGCGCATTGCCGCCAACTACACCGTCGAGGACCGTTCTGGAAAGGCCGTGTGCAAGGCCAAGCTGCAGGAAGAGCTGGGGCTCGAGGTCCGCGACGACCGTCCGCTTATGGTGATGGTCACGCGCCTGACGCGCCAGAAGGGCATGGACCTGGTCATGTACGCGCTCGACCGCATCCTGTCCGGCGGCGTTCAGGTGGCCGTGCTGGGCACCGGCGACCGCGACTACGAGGACGGTCTGCGCTACTTCCAGGACAAGTACCCCGGCACCATGGCCGCGCGCATCGAGTTTGACCCCGCGCTGTCGCAGCGCATGTACGCTGCCGCCGATATGTTCCTGATGCCTTCGAAGTTTGAGCCCTGCGGCCTGTCGCAGATCATCGCCATGCGCTACGGCACCCTGCCCATCGTGCGCGAGACCGGTGGCCTGAAAGGCACCGTGCAGCCGTACAACGAGTTTACCGGCGAGGGCACGGGCTTCTCGTTTACCAACTTTAACGGCGATGAGATGGGCGACGCCGTGTTCCGTGCGGCACGCCTGTTCTGGGATAACCGCGACGCCTGGAACCAGCTGGTCACGCAGGCCATGAGCCAGGACTTTAGCTGGACGCGCTCTGCCGATAAGTATCTGGACCTGTACTTCTTTATGCACCCGGAGATTGAGAGGCCGGCGACTGTTGTCGACGAGCCTGAGGCTGTTGCTGAGCCGGTGGCCGCTGAGGAGCCCAAAGCCGAGGAGAAGCCGGTTGAGGCTGAGACCGCAAAGGCCGAGCCTGAGGTGAAGGCTGAAGTTGCTCCTGGGGCAGAGGCTGAGGTCAAGCCTGCTGCAAAGCCTGCGGCAAAGAAGACCGCGACTCGTAAGACGACGGCTAAGAAGACCACGACCACGAAGGCCGCTGCGAGCAAGACCACCGCTGCCAAGACAACGACCGCGCGCAAGCGCACGACCGCCGCTGCCAAGAAGGCCGCCGAACCCGAGGTCGCTCCTGAGGTAAAGGCCGAGATCGCTGAGGCCAAGCCGGCCGCCAAGGCTCCGGCAAAGACCGCTGCCAAGAAGGCGACCACGACCGCCAAGAAGGTAACAGCTGCCAAGAAGACCACGGCAACGAAGTCGACGGCCGCCAAGGCTACTGCGACCAAGGCCGCTCCGAAGGCCGCCGCAAATGCTACTGCGACCAAGGCCGAGGAGGCAGCCGCCGAGCCCAAGGCCGAGGCAGCTGTCGAGGCCAAGCCGACCGCCAAGACCACCACGCGCAAGCGCACTGCAACGACGGCCAAAAAGACCACGACCAAGGCTGCTGCTCCTAAGGCGGAAGCTAAGGCCGAGGCCAAACCCGCAGTAAAGGCCAAGCCCGAGCCCACAATGGAGACCCCGGTCTCCCCCGCCGCCGCAACCGAGAAAAAGGCGCCGTCGAAGAAGACTTCCGTCCGCAAGGCAACGGCCACCCGCAAGCGCCGCTAATCCAGACGAT
>CALBBA010000324.1 GCA_937926755.1 uncultured Collinsella sp. | reverse complement strand
TTTACGACCTGCGCGTGGAGCAGTATCCGGCGGCATCGCGTTTCGCTCACCGTGTCGACGATCTGATTCAAGAGACCTTTGGCGAGCCATTGGCCCAAGAGGAGCTCGTCTATCTGATCATGCATGTGAATCGCGTGGCTTCTGTCCACTCGGATAAATAGGCTCTCTGGTATTTCCTTTCCGTCATGGCGACCGTTCGCGGGTCGTTTGCTACCGTTCGTCGGTAATCTGAGCCGCAACGAACGCATCTGCCGCATATACTCGCCGTGTGTTGGGTGTTACTCACGGCGCAGCTCCGAGAGGCACTACCGATTCTGCCAAGACCATAATTGGGTCTCTGTCGGTTGTGCGCGGGGCTTTTTTCATGTCGATCCACCCGGGAATCACATGCAAATCAATCTCTTGCCAACTGGTATCGCGCGCTGCGCAGGCGCGAGCGGAATCGTGCGTCTTGGTGCCGTGAAGTCCCACGGCCTTTAGTTGGAAGAGAAGGGATTCGACATGGCTGTCGATAACAAGAAGATTGCCGAGGACGTGCTCGCTGCCGTCGGCGGCGCCTCCAATGTGACGAACGCGACGCACTGCATGACCCGCTTGCGTCTGAACCTCAAAGATCAGTCCATTCCCAATGATAATGAAGTTAAGAAGATCAAGGGTGTGCTGGGCGCACAGTGGTCTGGCGGCCAGTATCAGGTCATCATTGGCCAGAACGTGCCGAAGGTCTATGACGCCGCCATTGCGCTGGGCGTCAAGGGCGAAGGCTCCATTGACGAGAACCTCGATGACGGCACCAAGGAGCCACTGACGGTCAAGACTGCGGGCAAGAAGGCCCTTAACTACCTGTCCAAGACAATGTGCATGACGATCCCCATTATCATGGGCGCCGCCATGTTCCGCACACTTGCCGTACTTTGCGGCGACGGCATGCTCGGTATCTGGTCTGCCGATTCTGACATCTACAACTTCTTCTACAACTGGATTTACAACGCCGGCTATTATTTCCTCCCTGTCTATCTGGGTTGGGCTGCCGCAAAGCAGCTCGGCTGCAGCCAGCCGCTCGGCATGATGCTCGGCGGCGTGCTCATTGCCCCCGAGTTCATGACGTTGGTCAACGCCGCTGCGGATTCTGGTGCTACGACCACGATGGTTTACGGCGTGCTCCCGGCTCAGCTGAACAACTATTCTGCGACCGTGCTCCCCATGCTGCTGTCTATGCCGGTGCTGATGGTCGTCGAGAAGTTCATGAAGAAGATCATCCCCGACATGCTCTCCACGGTGTTTGTGCCCGTGTGCACCATGGCTGTGATGACCCCCGTTTCCCTGTGCGCCCTAGCTCCGATTGGTTCCATTCTGGGCGACCTGGTCGGCAACTTTATGTTCGGCCTCGGAAACGCTGGCGGCATCGTCACAATCCTCTCCCTCGTCGCCATTGCCGCGCTTTGGGAGTTCCTGGTTATGACCGGTATGCACCAGGTTCTGATTGCCCTCGGCATTGTGCAGGTGCTCACCTCAGGGTCTGACTCCTGCGTTATGGTCGCGGGTGCTATCGCTCAGTTCGCCACGTGGGGCATGGCCTTCGGTGCCTTCCTGCGCCTTAAGGAGGGCGACGAAAAGGGCGCTATGCTTGGTTTCTCGCTCTCCGGCATTGTCGGTGGCGTGACGGAGCCCGCGCTGTATGGCTGCGGCTTTAAGTATACTCGCTGCCTGGGTGCCATGGTCGCGGGCGGCGCTATCGGCGGCCTGATCGCGGCTCTCACTAATGTGACCACGTATGTTTTGGGCGCAACTAATATCCTTGGTATTACAGGTTATGTTGCAGGCGGAACTGCTAATCTCGTATGGGGCTGCGTTGCATCGGGCACTGCATTTGTTGCCGCCGCTGCCATCGCCTACTTCTTTGGCTTTACCAAGGAGCAGCTCGACGAAGACGCTGCTGCCGCCAAAGCCTAAAGCATCCGTTCGGTAGGACAATTATCTGGGGCACTTGGCTGCGCTTCAAGTGTCCCTTTCCGTAGATGGGGGTCAATATGAAGCAATTGCTCATTCGTGCCGATGATATCGGTTATTCGTATGCCGTTAACCTGGGGATTGCCCGCGGTATCAATGAGGGCCTGGTGCGCTCGGCGGGACTTATGCCCAATATGCCCGAGGCCGAGCGTGGCTGGTCGCTCGTGGCGGATGCCGGCATTGCGGTGGGTCAGCATACCAACGTGTGCCTGGGCAAGCCGTGTGCCGACCCGGCGCTCATTCCGAGCATGCTCAACGAGAATGATGAGTTCCATAGCAGCCGTACCTTCCGCGATCATTTTAAGCGCGGCGAGGAGTTGATAGACTTCGACGAGGCCTGCATCGAGATCCGCGCGCAGCATGACCGCTTTGTCGAGATCGTGGGCCGCGAGCCCGATTACTTTGAGGCCCATGCCGTCATGAGCAAAAACCTTAACCGAGCGATCTCGGCGGTTGCTCAGGAGCTGGGCCTTAAGGAGCAAAAGGCGAGCTTCGACCCCGCGGCTGTGGTGCATTGCGGAGATACTGATCTGCGCATGGTGATGCGCTCGATGGAGCCGGGCTACGAGCCCAAAGAGGCAATCATGCAGACGGTTCGCGGGATGGTGGACGGCGAGACTGTCGTCTTTGTGTGCCATCCGGGTTATCTCGATCGTTTTATCCTGGAGAACAGCTCGCTCACGACCGATCGTACCAAGGAAGTCGATGCACTGATCGACCCCGAGCTTCGCGCTTGGCTCGAGTCTCAATCCGATCTTCGCCTGATCGACTACCGCGACCTGTAAGGACCCAAGTCACCACAAAGGGGACAGTCGCCTTTGTGGTGGTTCTGGCGCCGTTGCCATTATGGCAGCGGCGCCTTTTTTGTCCGTGCGGCGCGGTAGAGTGTAGGCGGTTGAAATTTGCGTCCATCGAGGAGCTGCTATGAACGAGATCAAGTGCCCGCATTGTGGCGAAGTTTTTAAGGTCGATGCGTCCGGCTATGCGGATATCGTCAAGCAAGTACGCGATGCCGAGTTTTCGCGCGACCTGGACGAGCGTGTGAAGGCAGTCCAGCGCGAGGGCGAGCAGGCGCTGGAGCTTGAGCGCTCGCGTTCGACGGCTGCCTTGCAAAAGGCAGAGTCTCAGCGCAACGCTCAGCTTGTCGAGCAGAAGAACGCTGCAGCTCAGCAGCTGGCACAAGAAGTCGCCAAGCGCGATGCCGAGCTTGCCGAGCTGCGTGCCAAGCTTGAGGGCGCTGCCGCAGAGCGCGAGAGTGCAAGCCAGCGCGCGGCGGTTGAGGCCCGTGCCGATGCTCAAAAGGAGAATGCCGAGCTGCAGCGCGAGATCGATAGCCTGCGTGCGCAGCTTGGGCGCAAAGATGACGAAGCAAAGCTTGCCGAAGCCGCGGTACGCAATGCGACTCAAAATGACCTCGCCGCGCGCGATGCTCAGATTGCGGAGTTGCAGGCAAAGCTTGCCGCCGCAGATAAGGCTCAAGAAATGGCACTCGCAACTGCTGCGGCCGAGGCGCAGCGTAAGCTCGAGGCTGCGCAAAACGAAGCGAATCGTAAGCTTTCC
>CALBBA010000323.1 GCA_937926755.1 uncultured Collinsella sp. | reverse complement strand
GTACGGGGGACGGGGTGGCGCGCGCCTACGAGCTTGTGGACCAGATCGCCGTGCCGTTCTCAGGTTACGTAAGTAGTGCGCAGCGCGTCGGCAATTCGAACGGCATGCTCGTGGCATCGGGCCAGGCCAAGACCTTTACCGAGTACGACCGCTACGGTCTGCCCATCACCACCTACGAGATGGAAGCCGAAAAGTACATCTACCGCGTGTACAAGTACGAGCTGTAGGGCCGCGCTTAGGTTTGACCAATGGAGTATGAAAACACGCCGTTCGCCGATGTCCCCTCCGCGAGTGGCAGCCATATGGTTTGATGTTAGAAACATATAGTTGTCGCCAGCCTGCTGGCGACGTTCCCCCTGATATCGGAGGTTCCAGGTATGTTTCGTGCTCCGTTAAACAACTATCGGTTGGGCTAGCATGGGTCGCCGTGCTATTTCGATAGCCCTTGCAGTGGTCTGCCTGGCTGTGCTCCTGGGCGCTACGGGGCTGTTTGCTATAAGCCGAGAAACGTCCTATATGCAGGAATGCGCTTCCGAAGGGTTTGCCATTGACGGTTACTATCGGGACGACAAGACGAGTCGGGAAACCCTGGCCTTTCTTGAAGAGGATAACCATCGGTGGCAACTGGTCGACAAAGACGGCAGCTGCGTTGACGGGCAGTTTAAGCGTACGGATGACCCCAACATCCTGATATTAAAGAAGGAAAACGGCGAAGAATTCGGTACGGTCCACGTGGCGTATATGTCACGCCGACGCGAGCAGGGCCAGCTCTATCTATTTAGAGATAGCAAGGTGACCCGATTTTATCTTGTGAGCACCGATCCGGCGTTTACGGTGGAGTCTGGCGAGGTCGATTCGGACAGTTGATTCACGGCAAAAAAGAGCGAGCGGGGCGCGGGTGTGAACTGCACCCCGCTATTTGCTCGTGTCCGTATCGCGCCTGCGCCTCGTCGTAACTTGCGTCCGTGCGAGCATTCATCCTGCGCTCTGCATCACTTCACATCGAACTCCACGCGATCGAGTTCGGGTACGTTGAGGTCTATGAGCTTGCGGGCGACGTGGCGGTCGTGCGCCCCGAGCGCCTCGCTTGTCGTCACGTGGGCGACAACCTCGCGCTCGACGATGCCCTCTTCCTCGCCCTCGGCAGCTGAGGTCTCGACGGCGACGGTGTAATCCTTAAAGCCCGGCAGCACCGCGGCAAGCTCGCGCGTGGTTTCGGTGACGCCGTAGCCGTCCTGCACGCCGGCCTGTGCCGAGCCAATGGACCCCGCGGTCATGACGATGCAGGGGATGGCAAAGACTACCGTACCCACAATGATGCGGCGGCGCACTTTGCGTGACAGCTCGTCGACCTCGGCGTCTTCCTCAGCGGTCACAATACCGTCGCCGTTCAGGTCGCGCTTGAGCGGCACGCGCAAAAGAAGCAGCACGGCTTCGGCAGCCAGTGCGATAAAGACCACGTTGATGCCAAACTCATAAAGCGCCGAGAGAAACAGTGACCCGCTTGCGATGGCGATGCCGTAGCCCGCCGCGCACAGGGGCGGCATGAGCGCGGTCGCCACGGCTACGCCGGCAATGAGCGTTGCGGGCTCCTGATCGCGCGAGTTGCCCAAGCCACCCGCAAAGCCGCCCGCGAGCGCGACGGCAAGGTCCCACACGGTGGGCGTCGAGTTGTCGATAATGGCGGCCGTGGTGGTGCCAAGG
The DNA here is from genome assembly GCA_937926755.1 of uncultured Collinsella sp. Classification (GTDB taxonomy): domain Bacteria; phylum Actinomycetota; class Coriobacteriia; order Coriobacteriales; family Coriobacteriaceae; genus Collinsella. The sequence goes on along the minus strand of CALBBA010000323.1, from coordinate 16,566 downwards.
GGCGAGAGCTTAAAATACAGCGTGGACGTGACCAGGCAAAAGACCATCTGCAGCGTGAGGCTGGCAATGGCCTCGACGGTGATCTCGCGGTCGAGCGTGGCAATGCCGTATGCCATGGCAAGGACCGATCCCATGAGTGGGCAGATGAGCATGGCACCCACGATGGCGATGTCCGAGTCGATATCGAGGCCGATGCTTGCGATGAGCATGGCGATGATGAGGATGCATAGGTGGGAGCCAGTCAGACGCGCCCCGTTTACAAAACGCTTGCGGATCACGTGATAGGGCGCGCGTCCCTCGCGAATGTTGAATGCGCGCTTTAAAAAGCGACCAGCCTGTTCGGCAGCCTCACTATGGGCAGGGCGGATGCCGTGACGCCGATGATGACGCTCGCGCAGGCGCTTGAGCTGTTGGTTATCGAGTTCCATGTTCACCTCGTTCTGGCACGGGCCGCGCAACGCGCCCGTTGTCCTAACTCTACACCGTGGCGGGCGGGGTGTCTGTTGGATGCGGAATCCGATAGGGCGGATGACGCGGGAGCAAATGCAAATCACAGGCTCAATTCGATCCCGCAAGAATATGATGCGCCAGCTCCTACATATGTGACGAAATTGTGAAGCACGAGAGCGCGAATTTCAAAAAATCCGCCGGTGACCAATGTTGCGCAACAGAATTCAAAAATCAGCTCCTACATTTTGAAGCGTATGGATACATCCGTGTCAAAGGGAGAAAGCCATGGCAAACTACAGCCCACAACACTTTGAGCCTCGGGCTAAGGCCGTCAACGTCAAGGGCGTTGCCAACCGCGCCGTCGCAACCGTTTTGACGGCGGGCCTCATCGCTCAGCCGCTCATGTCGCCGCTGTCGGCAATCGCCGCACCGTCAACCGATAACGGCGATTCTGTTCAGGGGGGGGGTAGTTCTGTAGAGAACACCGTTGCCGCCGGTAACCAAGCGGTCGTAAAGACGGCTGCCCAGCTGGCCGAGGAGTCGGCAAAGCAGCTCAAGGACGCTCAGGCCGCCTACGATGCCGCCCAGAAGAAGGCCGACGCGGCGGGCCAGTCTCAAAAGCAGGCGCAGCAGCAAAAGAATCAGGCCTCGCAGGCCGTGAGCGACAACGAAATCGAGCAGAACGCAGCAGAAGTCGCCGCGCTCCAGGAGAAGATCGACGAGCTCAAAGCCGCCGTCGAAAAGACCGAACAGCAGCAGAAGAAGCTGGGCGACCTGAACGATCAGCTCGATCAAGCCAACAAGAGTGTCGAGGATAAGACCCAGGCGCTCAAGGACGCCAAGGCAAAGCAGGATGAGGCCAAGAAGGCCCTTGATGATGTCCAGGCCAAGCTCGAGGCCATGGGTATGGACGAGTACGAGGCCGCCAAGAAGGCCGTCGAGGACGCGCAGACAAAGCTCGATGACGCCAATAAGGCCGTTGCTACTGCACAGGCCAATCTGGACCAGGCCAAGGCTGCCGAGGCCAGCGCCCAGCAGGAAAAGAAGGACACTGAGGCCGCTCTGACTTCCGCCCAAGCCAAGAAGCAGGAGACTGCCGCTGCGCTCGCAGCCGCAACCACCTCGCGCGATAACGCCCAGCAGAAGTTCAACCAGGCGCAGGCTGCGCTCGATGCCGCCGTCTCGGGTACGGGTGTTGACCTGAGTGCGCTTGAGGCCGCCAAGAAGGCTGCTGCTGGTGAGCTCAAGACCGCGCAGGCGGAGCTCAATGCCGCGACGGATGCCGACGCCACCGCACAGACAAATCTGCAGGCCGCTCAGGCTGCCGTCGCTGCCGCGCAGGAGAAGGCCAACGCCGCTAACGCTGCTGTGGCATCTGCCCAGTCTGCATACGGTGCGGCAAACAAGGAGTACAACGCCGCCGCCAGCAAGCGCGACGCTGCGAAGTCGGCATACGAGCAGGCTCAGCAGACCGAGGCCGACAAGAAGGCGGAGTACGACCGACTCGTCGAGGTTCGTCAGCAGAAGCACAGCGAGTTCGATCAGGCTCGTGCTGAAGTAACCGACGCACACAATGCATACGACGCCGCAAACGTCGAGGTCGAGAAGCTCAACCAGCAGATTGCCGACCTCAAGTCGAACATGACCGTAGACCAGAATGTCATCAGCCAGGGTATGTTCGGCTTCATGAACTACATCATCGGCGGCAGCCAGTTCACGGCCACGCAGAAGAAGAACGCCCAGGACGCCGTATCGATGCTGACCGGTGCCGATGACAAGGCCGAATGGTATGACCAGTACGTCGATCAGGACATGTCTCGCGATACCAACCCGCTTTCCCTGGAGCAGATGCGCAACGCCCTGACATATCTCGACACCCAGAACAACCTCCGCAAGGCGAACGGTCAGTCGGCGCTCAGCGTCAGCCTCCGCATGACTGTGGCGGCAGCACTTAATACATCATATTCATCGAACATCTGGGGACACTCGGGCTGCTACTGGGACAATGGAGAAAATCTTGCTGGCGGTGGTGGCGCATATACCGGCGGCGAGACCGAGGATACACTCGGCTGGCCCTACACCGGTCTCTATACCCAGGAAAAGGAGAAATTCGATAAGTACGTCGAGCAGTATGGCGACGCACTTGGAAGCCATCGATATGATTCCTACTATATCTACCAGCACTACAACAAGGACGTCAAAATCTACGATGAGTGTGGGCACTATCTCAACATCATCGATGCCGGCACGAAGGCTATCGGCATCGCGACCGGTAGCGGTAAGAACACCGATTCCGAGGTAACAATCTTCGATTACAGTTCTTTTGACAGTGAGGCTGATTTCACTGTCTCCGAGTTCAAGAAGCTCCTGAACGACTACATCGATTCCGCATACAACGCAGGCGGCACACAGGAGCAGAAGGAGCAGCTGAAGCAGCTGCAGAATGAGCTGGCAGAAGCGCAGAAGAACTTCGGGACTGCTGGAACGGCTTATTCTAACGCATTGGATAAGCAAGAAAGCGCGCGCGACGCCTATACCGCGGCCGACACGAACATGAACACCGCCAAGGGCGAGTACGAGAAGGCTCAGTCCGCTACTGCTGCCGCCAAGTCCGCCTACACCGCCGCCGAAGCGAAACTCAAGGGTATCGACGTCAAGACGCCCAAGACCAAGCTCAACGCCGCCAAGAGCAAGGCCGCTACTGCCCAGGCAGCTCTCGATAAGGCAAACGCCACGCTTGCTGACAGCAAGACGAAGGCAGCCGAGGCCACTGCTCACAAGGCGAAGGCTCGCAGCGCCCGCGATGCCGCCAAGGCAAAATCCGAGCAGGCCAATGAGGCGTATGACAACGCTACCGCTTCGGTCAAGGACCTTGCCGCCAAGCGCGATGCCGCCAAGACGGACCTTGCGAACAAGCAGGGCACGCTTGACGATGCCAAGAAGGCCGACGACACAGCCCAGGCTGGCGTTGACAAGGCTCAGGCCGCAGATATGCACGCCGCGACCGCTCTTTCGGACGCCAAGCAGGCAGTTGCCGCCAAGACGCAGGCCCTGTCCGACGCACAGGAGAAGGCCAAGGCCGCCGAGGGCGAGCTTGCCACCGCAAACAAGGCCTTCGAGCGCTTCGCCGGCGCCCAGAAGGCGGTCGACGACGCCAAGGCCGCCTATGACGCTGCCGTCGCCGGTGTCGCCGATGCCCAGAAGCAGCTCGATGCCGCCAACGAAGCCGTCGTCGATGCGAACCTCGAGATCGTCAAGGCCAAGGCCGAGCTTGCCAACGACGAGGCACTCAAGGCCGATCTTGAGGCCGTCGACCACAAGGCATCCCTTGCCGCGGGCACGACGGGCAACGAGAAGCTGGTCAAGTTGAACGCTGCCTACGCTCGCTATAAGGCCGCCGTCGATGCCGCCGCTGGCCTCAAGGCTGCTCTGAGCGATGCCGATGCCAAGCTGTCCGATGCCAACGACGCCTATGCCGCCGCGCTTGCCGAGCTTGGCGATGCCAAGGATGCCCTGGCTGCCGCTCAGGCCGAGTACGACAAGCATCATCCCAAGGCTGAGCCGCAGGCCAAGCCTCAGGTTGCGCAGGCTGCTGCAAAGGTCTCCGTTGCCAAGAAACAGGCTGCGCCTGCCGCGCTCGCCCAGACCGGTGATGACTCCGCGCTTGCGGGCGAGGTCTTCGTTATCGGCGGTATTACACTCGTGGCTGCGGGCGTGACGCTGGGCGATCGTCGTCGCAAGCACATGTAGTGAATCGGGCGTCGGCTCTGCAACGAACTTCAATTCATAGCGGGACCGTCTCGTTAGCCAAACGATAAGGCCGGCGCGCTGTCATACGCAGCGCGCTGGCCTTTCTTTGTTTCGATATCAAAAAGCCCGGTCGGTAGCCGCGAAAGCTACCGACCGGGCAAATCGTAGGCAATATGGTTGCTGTCGAGCAGCTGCTCAGCTTAGCCCAGCAGGCTTAAGCCCACGGAGACAAACGCCAGGATAACGCCGACGATGGACTCGCCGCCGAGCAGGCCGCTGGCAACGACCAGACCCTGTTCCTGGAAGGCGGCGTCCTTGGCAGCCCTCTCCTCGTCGGAAAGACCAGCGGTGGCGTCGCGGTGGGCGGACCACTTGTCGTAGGCGAGTTTGACGCAGGAGCCCAGGAAAGCCGTGAGCGACATGTAGAACGGCAGGTACACGCCCAGACCGATCATCATGGCCGGAATGCCGAGCCAGTACATGATGATGCCGGCGATAAAGCCGCCCGCAAACCACGGCACGCTCGGGATGCCCGAGACCATGGTGGCGACCACGCTTGCCTGTGCGGCAACGAAGCTCTTGTCGGGACCAAAGGCGTCCGGACCATAGACGGTGACGAGCGCGACCATGACGGCGGCGGCGACCAGGGCGCCCACGATGCCGCCGATGGCCTGGCCGATCCACTGCGCACGCGGATTGGTGCCCAGCACGGCGCCGGCCTTAAAGTCGTTCATGACGTCGCCCGCAAGGCCGCACGCCACGGCTACGATGCCGGCGATAAAGAACAGTTTGACCTGAGCGATCTGTGCGAAGGCAGCCACGATGAGCATGACGATGAGGCCAAAGATCTCCATGGGGTCGATGCCCGTCTGGCCGCAGCTCTGTGCGCTCATGATGGTGGTGACAAAGGTGAACAGCGTCACGATGACGGCCGGGACGGGACCAAGGTCGAGCGCGATGGCGACGATCACAGCGATGGAGGCAGCGCCCAGGCCGATGATGCCGGCGTCGAGCTTAAGGGAGCCCGAGATGAGCGACTGCTCGTCGGTGTCGGTGGAGCTGTCGGCGGCAAGACCGCGGACGATACCGGCAACCTGTGGCAGGATGTCCTTGAGGACGACGGCGACGCCAAAGCCCATCATGAGGCCCATGCCCAGGGACTTGACGATGCCTTGCGCAGTCATAACGTCGAACAGACCGGCAGCGGTGCCGCCCACGATGATGCCAAAGTTGCCCAGCAGCGCGCCGGCAAACCAGAAGGCGACGGGGGCGAAGCCCACGAGGAAGCCGACGGAGAGCAGCATGGGCGAGTTGTAGATGCCAAAGGTCACGCCGGGGATGTTGAGCGTGCACAGCATGCTGGGCACCACGCCCAGGGCGTCGCGCAGCACGCTATAGATGCCGGCGATGGCCATGGAACCAAAGAGCTGCTTGCCGGTTTTGCCGCCAGCCTCGGTCGCGCGCAGGGTCTGAGCTGCGGCGTTGCCGGTGGGGAACTCAAGGGCGGCGTCTACGATAAAGTGACGGTGGATGAGCGCGGTGGCCAGCAGGCCCAGGATGGTGCCGGCGAGCGCCACGATAAACATGTCAAGCCAGCTGATCTGGTCGGCATAGCCCAGCATCCAGGCGCCCGGGATGGTAAACGCCAGGCCGCCGGCGACCATGGCGCCTGCGGACATGATGGTGTGGGTGACGTTGGCCTCGTTGAGGCTGGCGTTGCCCATGAGCTTAAGGAAGAACAGCGAGATGACGGCGGCGAAGACGATCGGCCAGGGGAGTGCGCCCATCTTGAGGGCGGTGTAGGCCGAGCTTGCCGTGATGATTACGCAGCCAAGGACGCCGATGACGACGCCGCGCAGCGTGAGTTGCCCGCGCATCGAAGCACGGTTCGAGGGATTGCTCATATAAAACTCCTTTGCGTATATCCGCTTCCCCCGGGAGCGCCGCTACGGATACGGCGCGGGAAGTCGGGTTACCAAGGGCCGCCGCGTGAGCTCGCAAACGACCGCGCACCAGTATAGCCGCAACCTAGTCATTTTGGGATGACTGGTTTAGGTAGGCGATATACTGCTGGGCAGACGAAAGGAGCGCTGACGATGCTTAATGGGTGCGCATATATATTGACGGTCGACGTGGGCAACACGTTCATTCGCTTTGGCCTGTTTGCCGAGGATTCGGCCGCGGCGCAGGAGTGCCCGCTTGCGACGTGCGAGATCACGACGCCGTCGAGCATTACGGCAGACGAGGCGCGCATGAGGCTCGCGCAGGTCATGGCCGCGCTGGCAGCCGATGCGGGCATGCCGGGTGCACTCGTTCCCGCGGCTGCCGTGCTGAGCTGCGTGGTGCCGGCGCTCGAGCGCCCGTGGAAGACGGCGCTTTCCCGCACCTGCACGGGACGCGTGCTCACCGTGGGGCCGGGCCTCAAGACCGGCATGCCCGTCCGCTACGACGACCCGGCCGAGATCGGCCCCGACCGTATCGCCGATGCCGTGGCGGCACGCGCCGTCTACGGCTCTCCCTGTATCGTGATCGACCTGGGCACTACGACCAATATCGAGGTGATCGACGCGCGCGGTACCTTTGTGGGCGGCGTCATCGCGCCGGGTTTGGCGCTCGGCGCCCGCTCGCTCTCGGCCGCTGCAGCGCGCTTGCCGCAGGTTGAGCCTTCGGCGCCAACGCACGTCATCGGCCGCAACACGCGCGAGGCGATGCGCTCAGGCGTGGTCTTGGGCGAGGTGGCCCGCATCGACGGCATGCTCGACATGGTGCTCGCCGAGATGCGCGCGACCAAGGCCGCGGGGGAGGGCGACGTGCCCATCGTCATTACCGGCGACGATGCCGAGGCACTTGCGTCGCTGGTCGGCCATAGCCTGACGGTTGACGACGCGCTGACGTTGCGAGGGCTGGCCGAGCTCTACCGCATCAACCAAAAGCCCCACCGCGTGTAAAAGTGAGGGCGCCGGTGGGACAAACGCCTCCACCTTTCACCTGCTACAATGGGTCAAACTATTGCGATTACGGAGGTGTCTGTCATGTCGGACGATCTTCATCAAACTTCGTCAGGCAAGCGCCTGGACGTCATTAGCTGGGACGAGTTCTTTATGAGCGTGGCCATCGCCGCGCAGCGCCGCAGCAAGGACCCCAACACGCAGGTGGGTGCGTGCATCGCCAACACCAACCATCGCATCCTTTCGGTGGGCTACAACGGTACTCCCTCGGCGCTCAACGACGACTTTTTCCCGTGGGGTACGAGCGACGACCCGCTGCAGGACAAGCACAACTACGTGGTCCATGCCGAGGCCAACGCCGTGCTCAACTACCGTGGCTCGCTCAAGGACCTCGAGGGTTCCACGGTCTACGTCACGCTGTTCCCGTGCCACGACTGCGCCAAGATTTTGGCTCAGGTGGGCGTGGGCGAGGTCGTCTACCTGGACAACAAGTACGCCGACACCGATGACGGACGCATCAGCCGCCGCATCCTCGACTCCTGTGGCATCAGCTACCGCCAGGTTATCGTCGATGTTCACATCGGTACCGAGGGGCAGGCTCAGCAGTAGCGCGTGACAATGCCAGCTGGTAACAACAGGCAGCTAAAAGATCCCCGTCCCAAATTGACTGCTCGTGAAAGTCGTGTCCGCGCGCATGGATGGCTCGTGAGCGGGTACATGGCTGTAGTAACATAGCCCCTGTCCGCGGGCGTGCCCGCGTTATTGTGAGAAAGGAGCCCCTGTGGCTGTTAACGAAGAGCTGCTTAAGAAGGTTCTTGAAGAGATTCGCCCCAACCTACAGGCCGACGGCGGCGACATGGAGTATATAGGCGTTGATGACGAGGGCGTCGTCAAGCTGGAGCTTCAGGGCGCCTGTGCCGGTTGTCCCATGAGCGCCCTGACGCTTTCCATGGGCATCGAGCGTATCCTCAAGGAGCACGTGCCCGGCGTTACGCGTGTCGAGCAGGTCAATGCCTCCGGCGAGACCGATGACCTGTACGACGAGTACGCGCCGTTCTAAGATGCGAAAGCTGCGGACGGCATACTCCGCATAGACGTTACGCCCAAATATGCGGCTGCGAGCGCAAGGCCCGCGGCCGCATTTGTATGTAGGGAGTAGGAGGGTCGACATGCTCAACGACTTCTACCATATGCTTGATCCCGTCGCGATCTCGGCGGGCCCCATCCCCATCTACTGGTACGGCCTGGCCTACGTGGTCGGCGCCCTGCTCACGGCGGTCGTCATGTACCGCACGCAGCGTCGCTGGGGTTTTGACATTACGGTCGACGACCTGACGAGTGTCGTGGTCGGCGTGGTCTTTGGCCTTATCATTGGCGCCCGCCTGTTCTACGTCATCTTTTACGGCGACGGCTACTACTGGGCGCATCCGCTCGAGATCTTTGCCACCAACGAGGGCGGCATGAGCTTCCATGGCGGTTTGGTGGGCGGCGTTATCGGCGGCGTGCTCGTGTGCCGCATGTACAAGCTCGACGCATGGACTTTGGCAGACCTTGCCGTCATAGGCGCGCCGCTGGCCTTGTGCCTGGGCCGTTGTGCCAACTTTGTCAACGGTGAGCTGTGGGGCAAGCCGACCGATCTGCCCTGGGGCGTGGTCTTCGGTGGCACCGCGGGCGATATGCCGCGTCACCCCTCCCAGCTCTACGAGGCATTTCTTGAGGGCATCGTGCTCTTTTGCATTCTGCAGGTGCTCAGCCGCAAAAAGCCGCTACTGCCCCAAGGCACGTTTATGGGCGTGTTTGTGATGGGTTACGGCATCGTCCGCTTCCTCATTGAGTTTGTGCGCGTGCCCGATGCGCAGCTGGGCTATCTACTGGGTGGCGTTATCACCATGGGCCAGTTGCTGAGCCTGCCGCTCGTAATCGCGGGCCTGGCGCTCATCATCTTTGCCCGTCGCCGCAACCAGCCCCAGCGCGTCTACCTGGACGCCTAACCACCAAAACCACCACAAAGGGGACAGGCACCTTTGTGGTGGTTCGCTGGGCGACGATGACAGAACCGTAACGTTTCCCCAGATAAAACCTGCTAAAATAAACCTGTCCCTTTTTGGCAGGTTTCTAGAAAGGCTTTCGGACTGTGAAGGATTCCGACCTCTCCACAACGGCTGCGCGCGACGCTGCCCGCATCGTCTGGTTTAAGCGCTACCCCGCCAAGCAGACGCTCATCGCATTTTTGCTCGCGCTGTTGGCGACCACGGCGTTTTCCATCGATCCCGCCCCGGTGTCGAGCAACGCAGTCTTGGCGATTGACCCCAAAGCCTCGGGCATGCTGTACGTGTGCTACGAGGTGCTCCTCTCGTTTGCCGGCCATACCGACGCGGTCATGCTGCTTGCGCTTGCCTGCCTGCTCACGCTGCCGTTTCGCTACGTATTCTTTGGCCGCGGCGATGCTTGGCGTCCTTCGGTGATCCTTCCGTCGCTGTTCTTTGCCGTCTGCATGGTGTTTGGCCGCAGCTACGACCTCACCGATTCTGCCGAGATCGTGCTCGGCGACAAGGCTCGCATCATCTGCGCCTGGATAGGCGGTGCGGGGTTGATGCTCTTGGCGGTCGTTGCCTTCTACCTGGCTTTTGAGTGTCTAGATTGGCTGAGCTCTCGGCGCATTCCGTTCTCGGAGGCGCATTTTGGTCGCGTGTGGCGTGCAGCCCATGCCGTGCTTTCGGTCCATCCCTTTGCCGGGCCGTTTCTTGTGCTCATGATTGTCTGGGCGCCCACGCTTATTGCCTCGCTGCCCGGCCTTTTTATGGGAGACACCGGCGCGCAGATCCGCCAGTGGTTCAACTACCCCAACGGCACGAGTGACTACCTGCGTCTGCTCAATCCCAATGTGTTGCTCAACGGACATCACCCCGTGGTGCACACGGCTATCATCGGTTCGTGCGTCCAGCTGGGGCTTTCACTGTTCAACAGTGCCAACGCAGGTCTTGCCATCTATACCTGTGCTCAGTTCGTCATCACGGCTGCCTGCATGGCCTATTCCATTTCGTCGCTGCGCAAACTGGGCGTGAGTCTGCCGGTTCGCGGTGCGATCCTGCTGTTCTTTGCGTTTATGCCGATGTTCTCTAACTACGCGGCGTTGCTCACCAAAGACGTGCTCTTTGCCGACGCGCTCTTGGTGCTGCTGGTACAGACCGTCAAGCTCGTGGCATGTGGCTTGCCCCGTCGTGATGTCAATGCCGAGCGAGCGGGCGAGAAAGCCCCCGTGCTCTTTGCGTGCCACGACTGGCTGCTGCTCGCTCTGGGCGCCATGGGTTCCACATTTCTGCGCAACGGCGGCCTGGTGTTTCCCCTGGCGGCATGCGTAATCGCGGCGGCGTTTTGCGCATGGGACGCGCATGTGGCTCGTCGTGCAGTCAAGCAGGCCGGTGCTGCGCCTTCGGGCGCCATCTCGCGTTTCCGCTGGGTGGGAGTTCTTGCGGTGCTTGGACTCTGCCTTGCCTCTAATATGTACTTCACCAAGGTCTTTATGCCGGCGCACGACATTACGCCCGGTTCCAAGCGCGAAATCCTCTCGATTCCGTTCCAGCAGACGGCTCGTTTCGTCCAAAAGCACGACGGCCTCAACTCGGGCGTCGACCCTACGGTTAAGGAGGACGGCACCATCGTGGAGGCGCCCTGCGACGGTTTGGTAACCGATGAGGAGCGCGCTGCGATCGATCGGGTGCTCAAGTACGAGAACCTGGGCCGCCGCTACAACCCCGACAAGTCCGATGCCGTCAAGAACTGCTTTAACGAGTACGCCTCGCAGGAGGACATCGATGCCTATTTTGCGGTATGGGCCCAGATGTTTAAGAAGGATCCCGAGTGCTATATTTCGGCGCTTATCAATAACTACTATGGTTATTTTTATCCGAGCGCGCGCGATGCCTGGGTCTACAGCACGGCGCGTAGTGCCGAGATCATGGCGCGTCCCGACAACCTCAAGTACTTCGACTTCCATCCGGTTGACAGCAACGTGGTGCGCTGGTGCGACCACCTGATCAATTTGTACCGTGTGGCGGTGCAGCGTGTTCCCTTTATCTCGCTCACCATGAGCTCGGCCACCTATGTGTGGATCATGATCGCCGTGGTGGTCTACTTGCTGCGTCGTCATTCATGGCGTGCGCTGGCGATCTGGGTGCCGCTGTTGGGCGTGCTCGCTGTGTGCCTGATTGGCCCGTGCAACGGCTCGACTTACATGCGCTACCTGTATCCGGTCATCGCCTGCATGCCCTTCGCCATCGGCGCCACCGTCACCCGCAGCGACTTCTTCTGGTTCTAACTTGGTGCATTGAGGGCCAGGTTTCTTTGCACCAAAGGGGACATCATCACGACGCCTTCATTTTGGGGTTTATCTCGCAGGCCAGTAGGTATATCATAACGACGTTTGTTTATATTGCCCGAGCATCTGCGCTGGGCTTTAGGTCGAAACCGATAGGAGACACGTATGTCCGGACACTCTAAGTGGGCCACAACCAAGCATCGTAAGGGCGCGCAGGACGCCAAGCGTTCCGCCCTCTTCTCCAAGCTCAGCCGCAACATCACCGTTGCTGCCCGTCTCGGCGGTGACCCGCTGCCCGAGAACAACGCCAGCCTCGCCGCTGCCGTTGCCAAGGCCAAGGCTCAGTCCATGCCTAAGGACAAGATCAAGTCCGCTATCGACAAGGCTTTTGGTTCGGGTGCCGATGCCGCCGTCTACGAGAACATCGTGTACGAGGGCTACGGTCCCGCCGGTGTCGCCGTCTACGTCGACTGCCTGACCGACAACCGCAACCGTACCGCCGCTGATGTCCGTTCCGCCTTCTCCCACGCTGGTGGCAACCTGGGCACCTCCGGCTCCGTTGCCTTCCAGTTTGAGCGCAAGGGCCAGATCGTCGTCGCCAAGGAGATCCTGGACGAGAACGCCAAGAAGGAGACCATGATCGCCAACGGTGCTGCCGGTGACGAGGATGAGTTCATGATGGCCATCGCCGAGGCCGGTGGCGAGGACTACGAGGATGCCGGCGAGGAGTGGATCGTCTGGACTACTGCTAACGAGGTCATGGCTGTCTCCAAGGCGCTCGAGGAGCAGGGCGTCCAGGTCAAGGGCTCCGAGACCACCATGGTCCCGACCACCCCGACCGAGGTTTCTGGCGCCGACGCCAAGAAGGTTCAGCGCCTCATCGACCGTCTTGAGGAGCTCGACGACGTCCAGGATGTTTACAGCACCATGGACATGACCGACGAGGTCATCGCTGCCCTCGAGGAGGAGTAGCGCCCGCACGGGTTAAGCCGTGCATATCTGGGCATAATGAAGCGAGCATGCAAGCCTCGTGGAATAGATGAGCCGGATCCGCGTGCGTAGAGCACCGGACCCGGCTCTTTTATAATGATGCGAACCGTTTTGTATTTCGAGTGCCGAGATTTGAAGGGAGCGCCACGTGCGCGTACTCAAACGAGCCCTAGCGATTGTGTATCTTGCCGCCGCCATCGTGGCGCTGGGTACGCTTGTCTGCCAGTTTTGGGGGCCGTATACGTATCGCTTTATGCTGCTGATGCGCGACCCCATGCCGCGCATTGTCGTGACGGCATGCGGCGGAGTTGTGGCGATCGGCGTGCTGGTAAGCTTCTTCCGCCTGATGTTTGCTCGTCGCGAGCCGTCCTGTGTGCATCCGGCGGGGGAGCGCAATATCGAGGTCACCCTTGCGGCGCTTTCTTCGTGTGCTAGGGCTGCTGCCGAGCGCGACGACCGCGTGATGGTCGAGCATGTCGAGGCTCGCGTCCAAGGCCCCGACGATTCGCACGTCCGTTTTAAGGTCGAGGCTATCGCGCTTGACGATAAGGACGTGGCATCTCTGGCTACCGCGATGCAGCAGCGCATCGAGGAAGCTTGCGACACCATGCTCGGCACGCCGGGTACGACCGCGCGCGTCCGTTTTTTGCCGTCCAAGACTACCGTCCAGACCGTGGAGGTTTCCGGTGAGTGATACCAATCAAGATAAGACCGCTCGTACGCCGCGCCTGACGATTGACCAGAGCGCCACACCGGCGAGCGAACCTTTTGATTCCAAAGCAGAGGCAACCGAGTTACAAGACGCGGCAGCCGCGGATTTTGACGAGGCTATGGGTCTCATCAAGGGTACGGGCGCTGCCATCTGGAGCTATGCTGTGCGTCATCCCAACACCACGCTCGGTGCCGTCGCTGGCTTTATCCTCGCCGTTTTGGTGCTCACGCTCGGCCTGTGGGATACGCTCGTCATTGCATTCTTCGTGCTGATCGGCGCCGTGATCGGCCAAATTCGCGACGGCGAGAACGGGATCGTCAACTTCTTCGGCCGTCTGTTTAGCGGCCGCTAATATGTATTCGACTGTCGCATCCGCGGCAGGCATAAGGAGGAACCATGGCTTTTAATACGAAGGTCGATGTAGCCGATACCGAGCTCGAGGCAGACGAGACCGTCGCTGCCGAGGCCGAGGATGTGACGCTCGAGGACGAGGCACTCGTCGAGGCCGAGTCCGATGCTGATGAGGACGACGAGGAGGCGGACGAGGAAGCGGACGAGTCCGAGGACTCGCTGACCTATTCCAACGGTGTGATCGAGAAGATCGTCGCCATGGCCACCCGCGAGGTTCCGCACGTTTTGGGCATGAAGGGTAACCTCATGCACTTTGTGCAGGAGCAGTTTGGTGCCGAGAATCTGACCAAGGGCGTGACGGTCGAGGTCACCGATGACAATCGCGTGGTCGTCAACATCTCCGTCATTATCGAGTACGGAGCCTATGCGCCCGCGATCTTCGACGATGTCAAGGCACGTGTCACTGAGCGCCTTGCCGCGATGACCGGCCTTGAGGTGGCAGGCGTCAACCTGCGCATCGAGGATGTCATCACCCCCGAGGAGTACGAGCACCGCACCAGCCAGCACGAATAACCTTCCAAAAAGGGACAGGTTTGTTTTGGCAGGTTTTATCTGCGAAAACGTTAAACGGCCGACCGCGCAAGCAAAAGCGTGGCCGGCCGTTTTTGTACGCTCCCGATATAGTCATACCGCTCGTCTAACTAAGGGTTGCAATCCCCGCGTTCCGCGTTACCCTAATGAGCGCATTGTTTCCAAATTGTTAACGAGGAGTTGCCGTAATGGCCGACGAGCACGAAACAGAAAGCAAGGCATGGGCAATCGAGGCCGCTGCGGCAGAGGCGGCGTCGCGTGCTGCCGAGGAGGTGCATCGTCCTCCCGTGGTGCCGATGGAGCGCGTGGTTGATCGCACCGATATCGAGCGCGGCGAGCGTGCCGGCCAAAAGCGCAGCCAGGAGCCGGGCTTCCCGCGCTTTTTTGCCGAGCTCAATCTGGGCCTGATTCTTACGGCCTTTGCCATCGTTGCGTTTAAAACCCCTAATCACTTTGCTTTTGGCGGCACCTCGGGCGTGTCGGTCATTCTGTCCACGCTGTTCCCGACCCTGCCCGTCGGCGTCTTTATGTGGATTATTAACGCGGTTCTCGTCGTTTTGGGCTTTATCTTTTTGGAGCGCAAGGCGATTCTTTGGAGTGTCTTCGCCTCGTTTGCGCTGTCCGCCTATGTTTCGCTGTTTGAGCTTTTTATTCCGACCGATGTCTCTCTGACGGGTGATATGTGGCTCGACCTGTGCTTTGCCGTGATTCTGCCGGCGCTCGGCAGCGCTATCGTCTTTGATATTGGTGCCTCGACGGGCGGCACGGACATTCTCGCCATGATCCTCAAACGTCGCACGACGCTCGAGATTGGCCGCGCCCTGCTGTTGGTCGATATCGGCATTGTGACCATCGCGGCCTTCTTGTACGGCCCGCGCGTCGGTCTGTATTGCGTGCTTGGCCTGTTTGCCAAGACGCTTGTGGTCGACAAGGCCATCGAGAGCATTCACCTGCGCAAAGTCTGCACGGTCATTTGCTCCGAGCCGCGCAAAGTCGAGGAGTTTATCGTCAAGCATCTCAACCGCACAGCAACAATCAGCCGTGGTTACGGCGCCTTCTCGGGCAAGTGCGTCACGGTGATTATGAGCGTGCTGAGCCGTCGCGAGGCAGTGCAACTACGCCGCTATGCCCGCGAGATTGACCCCGACGCCTTCATCACCATCGTCGATAGCTCCGAGATCGTGGGCAAGGGCTTCCGCGGCACGAACTAGCGCGGATGTACCCTTCGAATCATTGGAATAAAGCCACCTACGTTGCAAATCGGTCATCTTGGGGTATTTGTCCCCACATTGGGCGATAATGTTGCCAAAGACGTCGTTTGCGATCCAGGTGATTCGCTCTAGATACGAAGGGATGATTTCGATGTTCTGTTCGCAGTGTGGCGCCCCCATGGGCGATAACGACAAGTTCTGCGGCGCGTGTGGCGCTCCTAATGCCGGTGCTGCAACCTCTGCTCCTCAGGGACAGTCTCAACCTCAGCAGTTTGTTCCTCAGCCTAACGTGAACGTGCCCAAGGGCTGTGTAGCTCAGGCGTTTGAAGACATGACCAAGACGCCGGGCGTGCTGCAGCGCGTGTGCCAGATTGCCTTTTTGCCGGCGCTCATCTGTGTCGTGTCGGTGCTCGTGCTCTTCATTCCCGTTATCGGCGGTATCGCGGCTGCCTTCGGCTTTTTGGCTGCCTGTGTGGCAAGCGCGTGCGGTTCTGGCTTTGGCATCGAATGGGGTCGCGACCTGTCGCTCAAGGTCGATGACGGCATGGATCGTCCGTTGATGCGTTCCACGTCGTTTGGCCTTGGCGTCTTTTCGGGCGTTATTTCGAGCGTGCTCAAGGTTATCGCGGCTATTCCCGTTATTGGTGTAGCGCTTTCGCTGGTGGAGAGCGTGGTAATTGGTGCCGCGGGTGCGTACTCTTATTGCGGCTCCTATGCGCTTGAGGCCGCTCTGTTTGGCTCGCTGGGCCTGTTTGTTCTGGCTATGATTGCCACGGCGGTCCTGGGTGTCTTCTTTACTATGTTCGCCGACATCGCCGTGATGCACTTTGCGGTGACCGGTCGCGTCGAGAGCGCGTTTTCGCTCGATAAGGTCTGGGCGGCCTTTAAGAACAATAAGACCAAGCTGTTCTGCGCATCGTTCCTTCCCGAGTTTTTGACGGGTCTGGTCGCCAACGTTATCACATGGATCCTGACGCTCGTCTTTGGCACCATTGCCTCTGTCGGTATGTATAGCTACTACTACCGTCCTACGGCTATTGAGGCGCTTGTTACCGGCGGTGGCATTACGCTCGTATTGTTCTTGGTGCTGACGGCGTTTGTCACGGTATTCCTCACGGTCTTTGGCAACATGCTCAAGCATCGTGCCGTTGGCTATTGGGTTGCGCGTTATGCAAGCGAGTGGGCCGACGAGGACAAGGATGACGTCCTGACTTTTGTGTTGCCGTTTGAGAAGAAGTCCGCTCC
>CALBBA010000322.1 GCA_937926755.1 uncultured Collinsella sp. | reverse complement strand
GTCCTGTGGAATTGGGTCATTAAGCGTTTGCTGCGCACGTGGCAACCCGTGCTGGATTCATCCGAGTACGGACTACTACGATACGGAAATGGTGGCAGCAGCCATATGGAATAGGAGGCTACTCAATGGAGCTTAAACCTTGCCCTTTTGCGGACAGCCGATAGACAAAAAGCCGTACACGCGCCCCGATGTAGGCTCGCGTATTAGACAGGGAGTTATCAGGTGCAACTGCGGCGTTGAGATGCGAATCCACGTTGTATCTAGGGATTTCTCAGAGAAGTGGGCGAAGCTCGGTTATCACCTTTCTCCAGACGATGTCGCCTACGGCGGCGACAAGAACGACACTGATGCCGTTATCCAGTTCACCAAGGGCGCTTTAATCAAGGCGTGGAACTCTAGGAGTGACAATGCTTAGCTTCTGGCGCCACCCAATCATCTTCACCAAGCGCCTGCTACTGCCGACCTGCAGTACGTGCATCAACTACGACAGCGATCTCGGAACTGGGTTCTGCGACTGCAAGAAGTACCGCGACCGCTACGAGAAACTAGAGGGTGACGAACTCGAGCACGCGTTCTGCTCCGAGATTCGCGGCACCCGCTACTGCAAGTACAAGGAATTTCACTAACCAAACAACCAAATAAGGAGGAGGATGTGGACTCCAACGCTATCAAGGAGATAGCCAACCAGCTGGGCGTCGGTGCCGACTACCTGCTGAACCATCTGTCCGAGTTCGCGCCGAAATGGGCCGCCATGCAGGTCGCCAAGAGCGGTGTCGCCTGCGTTTTTCTGGCGGTCGCGCTCGTCTCATCGTGGCGCCTGTTTATGTCGTCTCTACACGACCCAAATGATGACGATGGGTCTTGTTATTCCGACACAGTATTCTTTGTTGGCCTGATCTGCGGCTTTCTGGCGCTTGGTCTGTTCATCGCCCTTGCGTTCAACGCAACTGACCTGGCGACGCATATCGCGTCTCCCGAGGCGGCCATGCTGAACGACATACTGCAGGCGGTGCAGAAATGAGAGCCGAGGATATTGCCGAACGCCTGCGCGGTCAGGCCGAGACTTGGCGTGGCTATCTGCCCGATGACACGCTCTGGGACATGAGCGACCACCAGTTTACCGAGAGCGTACTTATGGCCTTCGGTCTAGATGATTTGGACATGCCCGTGCACGAGGCATTCGACAAGCTGGCAGACATGTTCGATGCCTTCGCGAAAGAAGCCAAGGTTGACATAGCCGCCATTCGCCTGGCGGCGACGGAGATTGTCACTGAGTTTGATTATGACACGCACATTAATGTCGCAAGCATTATGAATGCGGAAGTAAAAGAGAAGATATTGGAGGCGATCGGAGATGCCGACAAACGTAAATGACGAGATTGTCGCCAAGGCGCAGCTCGCCGCCGATTTCATGAACGACCTGAGTGAGCGCATCGAGGCCCGCGAGGACTGGATTACGACCCTGCACCTTGAGAGCGATTTTCATATCCCCGCGAGCCTCAGCAAGACGCGCCTGCTCGAGTCAATCCGCATGGAGCGCTCGATGCTGCTCGAGCTTTACAAGATGGTGGAGGATGATGACAAGTGAATAAGCGAGCGATGATTTCCCAGCCGATGGCTGGTAAGACGGACGATGAAATCGCGGAGACGAGGGATAAGGCACACGCTAAACTGCGTGAGATGGGCTACGAGTTCGTAAACACCCTGTTCACCGACGAATGGTACAGCGACGCAGCCATGAAGAAGCGCGGCGTTGTGCAGATTCCGCTCTGCTACCTTGCGAAGTCGCTTGAGAACATGAGCCTGTGCCATGCGGCCTACTTCTGCAAGGGCTGGGAGAACGCACGTGGATGCCGCATCGAGCATGATGCCGCAGTCGCGTACGGGCTTGAGGTGCTGTATGAGGATTAGCGACAAGGAGCGCCACGAGATTGCTGGGAAACTGCGCAACCTCATGCCGGAGGACGCGAGCGAGGACTTCTTCGCGTCTAGCTATTTGTTCCATGCCATGGGCTTTAAGTATTGG
>CALBBA010000321.1 GCA_937926755.1 uncultured Collinsella sp. | reverse complement strand
CGATGCCCGGGCGGACGGGGCCGATATTACGGACGAGGCGGTAGCCGGCGTGATCGCAGGCGACATGGCCGTGCGCGGCGGCGGGCGCGTCGTTGCCGCGGGCGCCGGGTCCGGAGCGGGCGTGCGCGCTTACGGTGTGTATCTGCAGGACGCTGGCATTGGTGCTGGCGTGGCTGCCTGTCGGCTTTCCGTCGATGCCTCGTGGCTTGATGCGGCCGGTGCCGATGGCGGTGTCGCGTGCACGGGCGGCTCGCTTGTGTCCGCGCGGTTTGTGGCGCCTGCCGGTGGGGCTTTTAGTGCTGATGGTGTGGTGGATGCCGGCGGTGCGCTGGCGCCGTATGTGGTGGTTGAGCCCGAAGGCGCCACGCCGCCGGCAGGGGAGACTGGCGGGCGCGACGTGCCGGGCGGAGAGGCGGGTGAGCCTTCCTCCGATGCCGACCCCGCTGCCGGAGAGCCCACCACAGAGCCCACGGCAAATCCCTCGCTGAAACCCGCGGCCACGACAACCAAGACAACTACGACGGTAACCAAGACCACAGTCGCCAAGACGGCCAAGCCCAAGGCTGCCACCGCAACAACAGCGACACTCCCCAAGACCGCCGACAACAACTGGATCGCCGAATCCTTTACGCTACTCCTGTTGGGACTGGGGCTTCTAGGTGCCGCATATCGCTGTTGGGGCGTGCGGCATACCTAGCTGCAATACAAGAGCCCTGTAGAAGCTTTAAAGGCAACGCTTTCCGAAAGGGAGCGTTGCCTTTTTCCTGCATGCAATGTATGAGGTGCCGTACCACTAAAAGGCTTAGTTAATTGATTGTAATTACATAATCTACTAGTGTATGTGCGTTATACTAAGGTTACACTCACACGATTGGAGGGTCCAAAAATGGCAAGCTCAACATTAACCATTAGGGTTGACGATGACCTCAAACGCGAGGCAGCAGAAGTGGCTGATTACTATGGACTTGATTTGTCGTCCGTGACGCGCGCATTCTTCAAGCAAATGGTCAACACCCATCGCATCCCGTTGACTTTTGCCCCTGAGGAGCCCAATGCCGAAAGCCTTGAGGCCATTCGCGAGGGGGACGCGTTTCTTGCATCTGGCAAAAAAGGACGTTTTGACAATGGCGCCGATCTTATCGCTGCGGCGATGGCACAATGAGCACGTTAACCGCAGAGTTCTCTGCAGCCTTCTCCCGCGATTTAAAGAAAAAAGCAAAGCGCCGTAAATGGGATCTATCCGAGCTTCAAAAGCTAATTGACCTAGTGCTACAGAATACACCCGAGTCAATGGACATATTAAAACGACGTCATAATATGCACCGGCTAAGCGGCAACTGGGCAGGGCGAAACGAATGTCACGTAGCAAACTCTGGCGACTGGCTTGTCATATGGTCATCAAACGAAGAGGTAGCTTTCTTCGAACGCACCGGCAGCCATGATGAGCTGTTCCGATAGCTCCCTTAATATCGACACCACCAAAGCTATCCGGATTTCAAGCAAATGACATCCTATTTGTTCAACATTGTTGGAGATTTAGCTGCGCAATGATGATTGCCTCCCATCCTAGGCTGGAATATCGTCTCCAAACCAGGCCCTGGCAGCGGTTTGCTCTGCAAAAGGTTGCGCAATGTGCTCGCCGGTAGATCCTGCGTGTGGCCATACGCTACCAGACTCTTCCTTTTCATCGACAGGTTCCTTAAAGCGATGGCCCAACACTGTCGGTGAGCGGAATGCGGCAAACTGCGCCCCCGCGTTCTCTATCGAGGTGCGTCGATCCTAGGTACGAGGGGTTCGCCCAGATCGAGACGACCTATTAAGGCATCTCTGTCCCTGTCGTCTCGATGAACACCTTCGACCTGACTCATGCCTTACGCGATGTTCGGACAAACTC
>CALBBA010000320.1 GCA_937926755.1 uncultured Collinsella sp. | reverse complement strand
CCGTTTGCCATTCTGGTGTGCTCGGCCATCGCCTGCATGGTGCCCGGTCTTGCCGACCAGCTCAACAATGGTGGCGCGCACGGCTTCTCCGAGGTGCTGTATGCCTTCACCTCATGCGGTGGCAACAACGGCTCGGCGTTTGCAGGCATGAACTGCAACAATCCCTGGATCAACGTCATGCTCGGCCTCGAGATGCTGTTTGCCCGCTTCATGCCCATCATCGGTACGCTGGCTATCGCCGGCTCGCTGGCCAAGAAGGGTAGGGTCGCCGAGAGCGCCGGTACCCTGTCTACCGCCAACGGCATGTTCGTATTCCTGCTCGTGTTCATCGTTCTGCTGATCGGTGCCCTGAGCTTCTTCCCGGCCCTGGCGCTTGGCCCCGTTGCCGAGTTCTTCCAGATGATTGCGTAAAGGAGGACGCAGATTTATGGCTATGCAAAAAGACATGATGGGCCGCGCGGTCCGCGACTCGTTTGCCAAACTGGATCCTCGCGTCCAGATTCAAAACCCGGTCATGTTCCTGGTGTGGCTTTCCGCCGTCATGACCTCCGTCCTGGCCGTCGCTTCCATCTTCGGTGTGCAGGACGCGGGTGTGCCCACCTACTATGTGGTCACCATCGCGGTCATCCTGTGGCTCACCGACCTGTTCTCGAACTTCGCCGAGGCGCTTGCCGAGGGCCGCGGTAAGGCTCAGGCCGATTCCCTGCGTGCGGCCAAGAAGGATGTCGAGGCCCATCGTATCGAGTCCGTTGAGGACAAGGAGCACTTCACCGTCGTTCCCGGCACCGAGCTCACGCGCGGCGACCTGGTGATCGTACGCGCCGGCGAGCAGATTCCCGGCGATGGCGACGTCATCGAGGGCGCTGCCTCCGTTGACGAGTCCGCCATCACCGGCGAGTCCGCCCCCGTGGTCCGCGAGGCCGGCGGCGATCGCTCTGCCGTTACCGGCGGTACCACGGTGCTGTCCGACTGGATCATCGTCAAGATCTCCAGTGAGCCCGGCCAGAGCTTCCTGGACAAGATGATCGCGATGGTCGAGGGTGCCGCGCGCAAGAAGACCCCTAACGAGATCGCTCTGGAGATCTTCCTGGTGGCCCTTTCCATCGTCTTTATCCTGGTCACGCTGGCCCTGTATTGTTATTCCTGCTTCTCGGCCGGTCTTAACGACATGGTCAACCCCACGGCCGTGACCACGCTCGTGGCACTGCTCGTGTGCTTGGCTCCCACTACCATCGGCGCCCTTCTGTCCGCCATCGGCATCGCCGGCATGAGCCGTCTGAACGAGGCCAACGTGCTGGCCATGTCCGGCCGCGCCATCGAGGCCGCCGGCGACGTCGACATCCTCATGCTCGACAAGACCGGCACCATCACCCTGGGTAACCGCCAAGCCGCCGAGTTCATCCCGGTCGACGGCGTCGATCCCGCGGAGCTGGCCGATGCCGCTCAGCTTTCCTCGCTGGCCGACGAGACCCCCGAGGGTCGTTCCATCGTCGTGCTCGCCAAGGAGCAGTTTGGGCTGCGCGGCCGCACACTCGAGGATAAGGGCATGGAGTTCATCCCCTTCACCGCGGCGACTCGCATGTCCGGTGTGAACTACGAGGGCAATGAGATCCGCAAGGGCGCTGCCGATTCCGTGCGCACCTATGTGGAGGCAGCCGGCGGCGTGTTCTCCCAGGAGTGCGACGAGGCCGTCGAACGCATCGCCAAGGCCGGCGGCACCCCGCTGGTCGTGACCAAGAACTGCCGCGTGCTGTGCGTTGTGTACCTCAAGGACATCATCAAGTCCGGCGTTAAGGAGAAGTTCGCCGACCTGCGCAAGATGGGCATCAAGACCATCATGGTGACGGGCGACAATCCGCTCACCGCCGCGGCAATCGCCGCCGAGGCCGGCGTTGACGACTTCCTGGCCGAGGCCACCCCCGAGGGCAAACTCGAGAAGATCCGCGAGTTCCAGCGTGAGGGTCACCTGGTCGCCATGACCGGCGACGGCACCAACGACGCGCCGGCGCTCGCCCAGGCGGACGTCGCCGTGGCCATGAACACCGGAACCCAGGCTGCCAAGGAGGCCGGCAACATGGTCGACCTCGACTCCAGCCCCACCAAGCTCATCGAGGTCGTGCGTATTGGCAAGCAGCTGCTCATGACCCGCGGTTCGCTCACGACCTTCTCGGTGGCTAACGATATGGCGAAGTACTTCGCTATCATCCCGGCCCTGTTCTCGCCGATCTACCCAGGCCTTGGCGCGCTCAACATCCTCGGTCTGGCAAGCCCACTGTCCGCGGT
>CALBBA010000319.1 GCA_937926755.1 uncultured Collinsella sp. | reverse complement strand
TAGCTCCACTGCGTATCGTGGGAGGCGCCCGTCACCTCGTACAGCCGGTACTTAAAATCGGGGGCATCGCTATCGGGCATAAGCGTGCGCCAACTCTCAAAGCGACCGTTCTCGCTTTCGGTCTGAAGGGCGATGAACGGCTCCTCGACGTGCTCCACGCGCATCAGGTGATGCGCATAGTCCCGGCAGCACTCATACTGGTTGACGGGAGTGCACAGCGAATGGATGCCGCCGCCGGACAGATAGCCGTCAAACACGCGGCCGTCGCGGCGCACCTCCTCGCGATAGGCAAAGCTGTTGAGGTAGCGGAACAGATAGGCGCCTGACTGGGACCATCCCGTAAGGCAGATCGCCTGGTGCGGATAATCGCGGATCGGGTTGAGGTCGGAGTCCTCGCGCAGGAGCCACGCAAGATCGGTCAGCATATCCCAAAACAGACCCGTCTCGTAGGAGATGTCCATGTCGGGAAGTGCGCCGCCGCGCTCGAGCTCGGCCGGATCATAGCCGAAGGGTCGCTCGGGAGTCGGGTTCGCCCAACTCATAAAGGCATAGCGATCGGGATTGAATTCCTTGAGCTTGGCGATGGTATTGGGCTTGCTGGTGATGCCTACATAGATGTCACCAGAGCGCACAAACTCGCCGTAGCCCAGAATCCACATGCGCTCGATTTCCATGAACGATGTGGGGTTGATAATCTCGACCACCACGTTGCCACTCGCCTGCGCCGGATCTTTGGGCGCGCGGACAACAATGCGATTGGAATAGGGGGCATCGGCGGTCATGGCCTCTACGCCGCCATCTTCGTCGGCAGTGCGATATACGTTGGCGGTGCCGTCAACGCGATATTCGCGTTCGACGTAGCCATTCGCGCTCAGATGACAGTAGCGCTCGGCACTCGAAAACGGATAGCTCTCATCCGTAACGGGCATTTCGGAAATAACGCTGATCATCTCGTCCCCCTTGCTGTTGCGTTTGTTGAGACAAACTCTACTGGGGACGCAACTTAACTTCTATCGATTCTTAAGTTGAATTACTAAATATTTAGCTTAATAAACAGCCTGGTGTTAAGCTCATGGTAAGTTCACAAACGTTAGGAAACACCATGGCCGTTACTGCAAAACAAATTGCTGATCAGCTGGGAATCTCGGCAGCGGCCGTCTCCCTTGCACTTAACAATCGACGCGGCGTAAGCGAAAAAACACGGCAGCTGGTGCTCAGCACCGCTGAAGCCCTAGGTTACGACTTTAGCAAGATTAAGTTCGAGCGACAAAGAAGCGGAACCGTTGCCTTGGTTGCCTTTAACCGGCGCCGCATCTTTGCGACCCCCTTTTTCGCCGACATGCTCGCCGGAGTCGAGGGCGCCCTTAGGCATGCGGGATTCTCGTTTTCGCTGGTGAACTACTCGCCATTCGAAAACATTCACCAACAGATCGCCGACATCGCCGAGGCACGATATGACGGCGTCATCATCCTCGCAACCGAGATGTACGAGTCGGATTTTTTGCCGTTTGCATCGCTGGACTGCCCTCTGCTGCTGCTGGACTCATGCATGAGCGTTGGGGTCGACACGGTCAAGATCGACAACGCTGCCAGCATGACACTTGCCGTACAGTACCTGTATTCGAAGTATGGATCGGTCCCCGGCCTGTTAACGACGCCCATTACCTTGGGCAACTTCGCCGAACGACGCTTCGCCTACGAGCACGCCATCGGTCAGCTAGCCGGGTCGGAAAAATGCGGCATCATCCACGAGCTCGCCGTCGATCTAGACGAGGCCTACTCGGGCATGCTCGACATTATTGATTCGGGCGAGTCCCTTGCCCAGAGCTACGTCGCCGTCATTGACGATGTGGCTATTGGAGCCATGAAAGCCTTCATCGAGCGCGGCTATCGCGTGCCCGATGACGTACGCATCGTCGGCTTCGACAACAACATCGGCGGTACCTACGTGCAGCCGCAGCTGACCACGCTCAACGTTCCTTCGCAGTATATGGGCGCCATCGCCGCACGACGCCTCGTCGAGATCATCGACGAGGCCGAGCACCACCCGCTCAAAATCGAGCTGGGGGTATCGCTTATCAAACGCCGTTCTGCCTAGATCTCGCGCACGCTTTGGCGCTCGACAAAATAGGTCGACACGGCAGTCTTGCAGGTGTAGCTCTTGGGGTTGCGGATGTTGCCCACCAGGCGGCGCACCGCGATCTCGCCCACCTCGTGCTTGGGAACATGCACCGTGGTGAGCGGCGGGTTGGAGAAGGCGCCCACGGAAAGATCGTCGAAGCCAATCATCGAGACATCTTCGGGCACGCGAATGCTATGCTCACTCAACGCGCGCATAGCACCTACGGCGAGCACGTCGTTCTCGGCAAAGAAAGCCGTCGGCAGGTCGTCGTGCGAGACGTCGTCGAGCCACGCGCCCATGTCGCGATAAGCGTCCTCGAGCGTGGTGCCCAGCGTGACGCGCCATGTCGGGTTGGCCTCGAGGTCCGCATCCTCAAGCGCTTGGCGATAGCCGCGCTCGCGATCCTTAAAGTTGCGGATGCGAAGGTCGCCCGCCAGATAGCCGATTTGCTTGTGACCCTTCTCGATAAGGTAATCCACGGCGCGCAGCACCGAATCGGTATTGGCAATGACTACGGCATCGAAGTACTGGCGGTCGCTCCAGCCATCGAGCACAATCAGGTGGGCGGCGGCGTTGGCAAACAAGGCGTAGTCTTCCTCGCCCAACTCCGTACCCATTAGTACAATGGCGGCGGACGGATCGGCGATCAGGCCCTCGACCTGCGGACGCACGGCGTCAAGATCGCTAAAGTCGAGCGAGACAAAGCTCGTGCTCATGCCGTGGCGACGCGCCTGGCGCTCCACGCCCTCGATGACTGCGGGATGAAAGGTGCTCTCGTCCAGAATGGCGCCCGTCTTGCGCGCGAGCACAAACTGGATGCTCTCGAGCTGCGTCGACTGCTGATAGCCGAGCGACTGCGCGCACTCCAGGATAACCTTGGCGGTCTCCTCGCTCACGCTGCGCTTGCGGTTAAGCGCGTTGGACACGGTCGCAGGCGAAAAACCGGTGATGCGGCTGATCTCGCGAACACTTGCTTTGGCCATTGTTCCCCCTAGTAACGGTCGCGGCGGAGCATCGTGGCCTGACCGCCCCGTGGCTCGACAACTAAACGACCGCAAATTCAATCTAAACAGAATAGTAAATGTTTAATAGCTAGTTTAGCCTGTTGTCAAGCGAAGCGACGCGACTATTCCCCCAACGGGCGTATTTACTCGGTAGCTAATCTGGAACGGGGCACAGAAACCGTTTAGCCCAGGATGCGGGCCATGCGCGCCTTAAACTCCACGAGGAAACGTGGGGCGTCCACAGTCAGCGCCACGAGCGCGCTCTTGTCCGGATCGGACAGACGGTGCTCGTCGCAGATGGTGCGGCCGCGATACTCGCCCAGCAAGTCAACACGCAGGTTACAGCCGAGCGCACCCACGAGCGTGGGATCAATCGCCACGGCAACCGCCAGCGGATCGTGCAGCGCGCAGCCGCCCAGGTAGGGGGCGTTCATCTCGTACGAGCCAATGTAGTGCTCCACCATGCTCGCAAACGCGCAACCGGCCATGGTGCCCGAGCCCGTCCAGCCGGCAATGTCGCGACGCGTGAGCACCACGCGATGCGTCACATCCAGACCCACCATAGTGAGCTTGCGGCCCGAACGCAGCACGGCATCGGCCGCCTCGGGATCACTTGCCATGTTGGCCTCGGCGCCCGCGCTCACGTTTCCGGGCACGGTAAGCGCACCGCCCATCACGACCACGCGACCGATAGACATCATCGCCGCCGCATCGCGCTCCAAGGCAAGTGCCAGGTTGGAGAGCGGACCGGTCGCCACGTAGATCAGATCGGGGCCATAGGTGCGCGCGGCATCGATGAGGTAATCGACCGCAGCGTTGCCCTCGGCCGTCGTAGCGCCCACCGGCTCGTAAGGCGCATCCGGCACGCCCGCACCCCCCATGCCGTTTTTGCCGCGAATGAGCTGCGTGGGCGCCCGCGGCC
>CALBBA010000318.1 GCA_937926755.1 uncultured Collinsella sp. | reverse complement strand
CTCACGACGGCGCCCATCAGGCCGAGCAGATTGATCAGAATCACCGGGAGCACCACGCTCACGGCAAAGCAGGTCAGGTAGATCTTGGTGACGTCTCCAGCGTGGCGCAGCACCGTGATGATGGCGTAGATAAAGTCGATGGCCGCGGTGACGCCGCCGGCGACGACCATCAGCAGCGCCAGCGTACGGTAGCGTTCAAAGCTGAGACCGTACATAAAGCTCATGAGGGGAATACCGGGACCTGCCATAAATGCGGCGCACACGCCGGTGATGACCACGATCAGCGCCATAACGGCAACAATAATCAGGTCAAAGCGATGACGCTTACGAGGATTAGCCCAAATGCTCGACAAGCGCAGGAGCTGCGGTTTATAGACAAATCCAATGCTCAACAGAATAGCCTGAGCTGGAAAAAACAGGGCATTAAAGTACAGCTGGTATTTGTAGGCCAGTGTTCCTTCCATCACAAACTTGGGCATGCTTTCGATAAGGTTGAACAGGAATAGCGCGCCAAAGAGCGGGGCGCACTGGACAAAGAGGTGGCCGACCTCGCGCACGCTCATGCGGCGCGATTTTTCGGTCTCGAGCAGGGCGAGCGGCGCGGTGACCAGCACGAGTGAGGCGATCGCGGCGATTCCCATGGTCATGGCGGCGATGGGCATGCTGCGCGTGAGGAACAGCGCCACGCTAAAGACTGCGAGGACGCCGACGGAGCGCAGCGTTTGGCTCATGCCGGCCAGGTAGAGCTTGTCGGCCTGCTGCAGGCGGCCTTCGTATACGTCGGCGATGCCGTCGATTACTTTATAGAGATAGACGCCCAGGCCTATCGTGGCCATCTGTGCGTCGTAGCCGCGAGCGCTGCTGTACACCAGGCCGCACGCCAGCGCGAGCACTCCGCAAAGCCAGCGGTTGAGCTGGTAGGAGGCAAAGCTGGTGGTCTCGTCGATGTCCGAGACCTGGAAATTGCGCACGCCGTAGTTGCACGCGATCATAATGAGCGTGCCGGTAACGAACGCGATGGAGAACTTGCCGGCTTCCTCGGCGCCCACGAGTTGAGTGGACACGATGGTGAGCAACGGAAACGCCATGCCCCACACAGCAGTGCCCAGGGTGTTCCACAGGTAGTCGCGGCGGGGCGCGTGCTCTTCCTACTCCGACCCCTTCCTGGAGAAGCCCCCCCCCGCGCCGGCGGCGGGAA
>CALBBA010000317.1 GCA_937926755.1 uncultured Collinsella sp. | reverse complement strand
TTGAGGTTTCCGCCCTGCTTCTTCATCTGGTGGAGGATTTGCCGCAAGGTCGCCTCGTCGGCGACCTTGACGGGCTTCTCGCCGATTCGGAGGGCGGCCTCGCGCAAAAACGTTGATGGGGGCATGCCGAAAGAGGAAGAGCGGGCCACGATTTCGGCCCGCTCTCCATCGGTCATACGAACGTTGATATGCGCGGTCCTGCTGGCACTGCGCATCGCCTAGCTCCTATCGAGGAAGGTGGCGTGGGCTCCGTCGAAGTCGAGCCGAGCTTCGCCTAACGTGCCGTAACGGTTCTTGAGAGCGATGAGCTTAAGCGGGGTGCCGACTGCGGGCGGCTCAAAGGCATGGTCGGGTTTCCCGTCGTCATCGGCAAGGAAGAGGACGGAGTCGAAGCTGTATTCGACCGTCGAAGAGCCGCCGGACATACCGAGGTTGGGCTTGCTCGATTTTCCAGACTCGTAGGACTTGCGTGTGGTCGAGCTCAGGGCGATGATGGGCGAACCATAGAGGTTAGAGATTTCCCGCAAGCCCTTTACGCACGCCGTGATTGCCAAGCGCTCGTCGATGAACTGCTGACCCGCCGTGATACCGCAGGCAAGGAGCTGAAGGTAGTCTACGAAAACGATGGGAGCTTCGTTGCGCTCGCGTGCTATCAACCCAACGAGGTTTGAGAGCTCAACGGTGTTCAATGGGCCGGTGATGCAGAGGTTTGGGGCGATGCGGTTGCGGTACCTGTTGAGCGCGGCCTCGAAGGCCTCGTGTTTGGGATGGTCTTCCGCCGCCGCATCGGCGACCTCAGAAAGGGCGAGCTCGTTGCCGCTGAGCCGTGCAAGGCTCTTTTCCAAGAGCTTATGCGCAGGGAGCTCGGCGTAAACATAAATTACCGGATGTCCGTCGTTCGCAAGCTTATCGGTCTCCTGCAAGGCCAAGGTCGTTTTGCCCTTGCCGGGGCCGGTTCCGATGGCGTAGTTCAGCCCGGGATGGACGCCGCCGAGGATGTCGTTAAGGGCCTTGAGTCCGAAGAGAGCGATGGGTTGATCGCCATCAAGTGTACTGAGATGCTCATCGAGCTTATCGGACTCGAAAATGAAAGGGTTGGGGGTTGGGCACTGCATTATTCGTTCGCCTCATCAGCCAAAGACCTGAAATAATCGAAGAGGTCTTCCTCCATGACAAAATACTGGTTGGCGATGCGAAAAGAATGATGAGTCGACTTCATGAGTCGGATGGCACTTGACTGGCCAATGCCGGTGAGAATCTGAACGTCGAGACGGCTCAAAATGCGCTTGGTGCCAGTGCGACGGAGGTTGATGCCTGCGGAAATGGCGTCAACCTTGGGGTCATCTGCAAAATGCATGATAAACTCCTCTGTTAGGGCGCTCGGCTCCTCTTCGATGTTTGGCGACAATGAGGGGAGCCGGGTGCTTGCTTGTAATTCGGTCTTATCGACTAGTTGGCGTCTCCTTCCTCGTAAGCGTCGATAAGGTGCAAGAGGCTGATTCGAGCCTCTGTGGGCTCCACGTACCCCTTACGTGATGACTCGCCCATGTTGGCGAAATCGAGTAGAACGCGATAGGTACAGGAGTAATCCTTGATGCACTCCCACAGATTGATGATGTGCGAGAGCAGCGGCGTGATGGTGAGTAGCGCCGTCGGGTTTTGCAAGAGCGTTTCAAGCTCGCGACCGGTTTTTGCCTGAATGCGCAAATCGAGACTGTCCTCGTGCGCCTTGCAAGTCTCTTCGGCCAGAAGACAGACGCTATCCCAATTTGAGCGGAGATGATACACACGCTCGTCAGTGGTGTCGATGCAGACCCTGGCCTCATGACAGTAGTCAAAGAACCCCTTAACGATGCCGCGGCAATCCTTCGTTGGTTGAATTGCGCTCCAGTTTTCGAACATAGCCTCGAAGGCGTCGAGGCAGTTTCCGTCCTCCGCATAGATGAGCTTCGCCGCCCATCTTCCAAGGTCTGAGCTTGTTAGCTGCTCCATGGGGAGTCTCGCCAAAAGCGCGGAAGGAGTGAGTCCTCTTGCAGCGGCTAGGTCCGCGCTGGAACGCTTGAATAGGACTTGCTCCTCCTTCGAATTGAACAGAATCGTCGAACGGAGCTTGCTGCTTGCAGTGGTCAATGCCATTGATAACCTCCTCTCCCTTACCTGATGGTAACAGTCTACCATTAGTGTCAGTACTATGCGAGCGCTATTTGTTAGACGAGTCACTAATCTTCTCGAACACCTCCGCTGCATTACGGTCGTTTGCTCTGATTGCATGGGTGTAGAAGTTTGCTGTTGTACTTGCGGAGGCATGGCCCATTCGCGCTTGAACGGTCTTCAAATCGACATTGCTCGCCACAAGGGCGGTCGCGGCGGTGTGACGTAGGCCATGAGGAACGAGTCCCGAGTATCCCGTCCCGCGTGTGTGGAGCTTACCGTCGCGCATAAACTGTCTAGTCACGTTGCCGTAGCTTCCATAGCCGTTGTCGACGCAGAAGTCCCTAAACCATCGGGAATAGTTGTGCCCCTCTGGCCGGGTGACGCTTATACGGCGGAAGCCATCGGCACCCTTTCCAACGCTGAATGCGTGAACGATGGGGTCGGTTTCCTTTCGCTCCAGCCCGCGACGTCTGAATATGTCACACTGCACGGTCTTCCACTTGTCCAAGTAGTCGGCCAGCGTTTTGTCTATAGAGAGAATGCGTCTGCTCATTTCAGATTTCGGGGGCCTCAAGGTCTTGTCGCTGGTGTACTGGCGGATAATTCGGAGCTCCATGGCATCGGGGGTGTAATCGAGCCAGCTGAGTCCTAATGCCTCGCCTTTCCTCAGCCCAAGGTGGAAAATGAGCATGGTGCAGACGGTCATGGGCCCCATTGGCTCAGCGAGCAAACATTCGGTGAATCTCGGTAGCTCATCAGGGGGAAGAAAGTTGCGTGCTCAAAGATCTGGTTTTGGAAGCTTGATGCCTATGCAAGGATTTCGGCTAATCAGCTCGTTTTCAAGGGCATCTTGCATGACCTGCTTAAGCTTAACGTGAATGCGACGAATCTCGGCATCGGTGAATCTTCCATTTGAACGAGCGTCCGCATAGGCGCGCTTAATGTCATCGGGTCTCAGGTCGTCTAGGGGCATGTCTCCGAACAGCTCACGAATATGTCGTACGTCGTAACCCTCTCTTTGATACGAGAGGGGCGAGCCAAAAGAATTCTCCCGGAGCACATGGAAGTCTTCGGCATACGCCGCAACGGTGCTAGGTGCATCCCTAGATGGTTCGTAGCTCTCAAGTTCCTTGCGGTACTCATCAAGAGCGTTCGCGACTTCGCTGGGCCAGTTCTTGGGGTTCTTACTCTTGCAGTGGATGGTTCTCTTTGGCGTTTTGAGATACTTAACCTTGCTGCCGTTCTTTCCGGAGTTTGGATCTCGCCCTAGGGAAAAGTAAATCTTGAATGAGCCCGGCTTTCCTTTGATGGGCTCAGAGGTTCCCTTTGCGGTTGGTTTGATTCTGGTTTCC
>CALBBA010000316.1 GCA_937926755.1 uncultured Collinsella sp. | reverse complement strand
TCGCCGGCGAGCAATTGCTCAACCAGGCCTTCAAGCTCGCGCGGGGCCTCCAGCACGTCGCCCAGACGACCCAAGACATCGTCGCCCAGCGCACCCACCAGACGGCTCACGAGCGGCGAGCTGTCGGCCATGCGGGCATCGAGTTTCTTTTGGCTGGCAAGCTCCGAGCGCACCTCGGACAGCTTGTTGCGCGCCTCACTCTCACGATTACGCAAGTCCTTCAGGGCTGCACGGGCGACCTCGGTGGCCTCACGCGCATCGGCCTGGGCCTGGCGCGCTTCCTCAAGAGCACCCTCAAGCTCCTCTGCGCGGTTGCGACGGCTCTCGAGCGAGGCCGTGACCTCCTCGAGCTGCTCGTCAATCTGCTCCAGGCGCGAGGCATACATGTTGTCCTCGACCTCGGCATTGCTCAGCGAGTCCTTCACCTTGGCGAGCTCGAGCGCGGCGTTGTCGGCCACGCGCTGCACATCGCGTTGCTCACGCGTAAGCTGCGAAATCTGATTGTCGAGCGCCACGCGCCGCTCGTGGAGCTCTGCGGCGGCAGGACCAGCGGCGTCAACGTCCTCCTGGGCCTGCATGTGCGCGCCGGTCACTTCCTCAAGCTGCGCACGCGCGTCCTCGAGCTCCTCGACCACGCGACGGCGCTGATGCTCGGAGCTCGAGATCTGGCCGCGCATGTCGGACAGGCGCGACACCATGTTGTGGCCCTTTTCCTCGAGCAGGCGCATGTCGGAGTTAATGCGGCCGACCACATCTTGCATATGGCGGCGCTGCTCGCCCAGATCGCCCACAAACAGGCCCTTTTCCTCGAGCATGACCTGGAGCTTCTCGAGCTCGCGCTCCTTTTCGCCCATGCGGTACTGCGCAAGCTCCAGCTCGGCGGCACCTTCCTTGGAGCGGCTCTCCAGGTCGTTCCACTGCGACTGCAGCGAACGCAGCTCGTCGACAGCCAGCATCTGCGTAAGCTCGTTCGCGCGCGAGGACAACTCTTTGTACTTGCGCGCACGATCGACCTGACGCTCCAGCGGTCGCAGCTGACGGGCGATTTCCTTATTGATGTCGCGGGCACGCGTCAGGTGCTCGTCCATCGACTTAATCTTTTTGAGCGCACGCTCCTTGCGGCGCTTGTGCTTGGAGATGCCGGCGGCCTCCTCGATGAGGGCGCGGCGCTCCTCGGGGCGGCTCTGCAAAATGGCGTCGAGCTTGCCCTGGCTGATGATGGAATGCGTATCCTTGCCCAGGCCCGAATCGTGCAAGATGTCCTGAATGTCCATCAGGCGGCACGGGCTCGAGTTGATGAGGTACTCGCTTTCGCCCGAGCGATACATACGACGGGTGATGGCGACCTCGTCAAAATCGACGGGCAGCATATGGTCCGAGTTATCGAGCACAAGCGTGACCTCGGCGACACCCACCGGCTTGCGCGCTGACGAGCCCGAGAAGATGACATCCTCCATGGCCTGGCCGCGCAACTGCTTGGCGCTCTGCTCGCCCAGGACCCACAGGATGGAGTCGGAGATGTTCGATTTTCCCGAGCCGTTGGGACCGACGATGACGGTTAGGCCCGGCTCAAACGTCATATGGGCGCGGTCGGCAAACGACTTGAACCCTTTGAGCGTGAGGGACTTGAGATACACGGTTCCTCGCTTACACGTGCTTCTTATTGAGAATCACGCCGTTGGTGGTGTAACCCATACGGTCGAGCGCCTCAAGCGCGGCGGCTCCCTCGGCTTCCTTCTTAGAGGAACCGGAGCCGCGACCCTGGCGAATACCATCGATCAAAACCACAGCGGTAAAGGTGGGCGCATGCGCCGGGCCCTCGGAGCCAACGAGCTTGTACGCCGGAGGTTCGTGACCGTCGGCTTGCACACACTCCTGCAAAAACGACTTGGGGTTCGCGGGGTGCTCGGCACGCTCGGTGGCCAGGTGCGGCTTAAGCGTACGGTGAATGAACTCCGCCGCCGTATCCCAGCCGGCATCCAGGTACAGCGCGCCCACGAGCGACTCATAGACGTTCTCGAGGGCCGAATGCAGGCCGCGCGCACCGGTACCGGTCTCGGAGGCACCAAAGATGATGATGTCGTCAATGCCCAGCTCGTGAGAAACCTCGGACAGCGTAGCGCCCGAGACAAGCGACACCTTCAGGCGCGTGAGCTTGCCCTCGTCAAACTCCGGATAGGACTCAAACAGGGAGCGTGCGACCACAGCGCCCAAAATGGAATCGCCCAAGAACTCAAGGCGCTCATAGCTGGCAGAAACCGGCTGTCCCTCGACTGCCGAGGGATGCGTAAGGGCCGCGCGCAGCAGCACCTTATTGTTGAACTCGTGGCCCAGGATTTCCTGGGCGCGCGTAAGTCGGTCGGATAAAGCCAAGACTTAGGCCTCCTTGGCAGCTTCGATAGCGTCGACGGCGTCGGCGACAGAGTTGAGCGACAGCAGGGTCTCGTCATCGATCTCGAGGTCGAACTCGTCCTCGATGGCCGTCACCAACTGCAGACGCTCGAGCGAATCGGCATCGAGATCGTCGAAGGTGGTCTCGTCGCTAATCTCGGCAACGTCGACACCCAGCACATCGGCGGCGACTTCGGCGATCTTATCGAAGATTTCGGAGCGGTCCATAGCGCTTCCTCTCATAGTGCATGAATACCAAAAGAATGGTACCGCCCGGGCGGTACCAAGACACGGTTCTGATTCTACCCCACGGCGTGCACCGCGAAGCACATAACAGCGCTCTAACTCGCTCTTATAAAACGATACCATCCATAGAGTTGGCGACATTCTCGACCAGCCCGGCGCGCACGGCTTCGGCCGCCGCAAGCGTACCGTTTTTAACAGCCTCGACCGAGGTGGCACCATGGCCGATCAGGACCACGCCGCGCAGGCCCAAAAGAATCGCGCCGCCCTTGGCGTCGCCCGAAAGCTTGGCTTTGATCTCGCGCATCTGCTTTTTGATGAGCAGCGCGGCAATCTTGGTGCCGAGCGAAGACATAAAGGCACCCTTAAGCTCCTGCAGCAAAAACTTGGCAGCGCCTTCGGTGGCCTTAAGCGCGATGTTGCCCGACATGCCATCGGCAACGACGACATCGAAGTTACCTGAGGTGATGTCCGTTCCCTCGCAGTTACCAACAAAGCCGGGAACGGCGGCTTTCATGGCCGGGAAGCAGGCCTTAGTAAAGTTGGAGCCCTTCTCGTCCTCGGTGCCGTTAGCAAGCAGGCCCACGCGGGGATGCTCGATTCCCAGGACGACGCGGGCATAGGCGCTACCCATCTGGGCAAAGCGCACCATGTCATCGACCTCGACATCGGGGTTGGCGCCCATATCGCACAGCACAGTCAGACCGCCGGCGCGATTGGGCAGCGCATTGGTCAGACAGGGTCGCACCGGCTGCTTCTTACCTTCGGCCTGATACCTAAACGGCGTCACATAGGCGGTGGCGGCAGCGGTCATGGCACCGGTCGAGCCGGCAGAGAAGAAGGCGTCCGCATTTCCCTTCTTGATGGCGCGGCACGACAGCACGATCGACGACTTACGCTTGGTCATCACGGCGCGAATGGGATCGTCATCCATGGCGATAACGTCAGGTGCCTCAAGGGCCTCGACACGTGCATGGGAAGCTGCAAAGGGATTGACGATTTCGGCGGGACCAGCTGCCAAGACCTCGATATCGGGATCGGCGGCAAGCGCAGCCTCGATACCATCAAGAACAACCTGAGGTTTCTCGTCTCCGCCCACAACGTCTACACAAACGCGAACGTTACTCATATACATGCTCCTTATACAAAAATGGCCGACTCACTGAGCCGGCCATTGTGGTTCCATTTGGAACGGCATCGCATCCAGAGTATACCGTTACTCGGTAACGATAACCTCGCGGTCCTTGTAGAAACCGCAGCTGGGGCACACGTGGTGCGGGAGCTTGACAGCACCGCAACGGGGGCACGTGGACTGAGCCGCAGCCGAGATCTTCATGTTGGCGGAACGACGGGTGTGAGTGCGGATACGACCCTGCTTTTGTTTAGGTACGGGCATAGTGACCTTCCTTATGAACTATCCAGTGTGGCGATTACGCGCAAGTAGCGATACTACCACAGTTTTACTCATCGAGCTTGAGATTCTTCAATGCTGCAAATGGATTTTCCGTGGCAGCGGCCCATTCTGCCTCTGCCTGGGCGGCGCAATCGCATTGCTCGACGTTGAGATTGCAACCGCAGGTGGGGCACAGACCACGGCAATCGGGCTTGCAGAGCACCACAAACGGCGTGTCCATAACGACCGCGTCATTGATGGGCTCACCCAGATCCACGATGCGGTCCTCACCCAGGAGCTCGTAGCCGTCCTCGTAGGCCTCGGGATCCTCGGGCTCCTCAAAGAGGTAGAACTCCTCGATCTCTCCGGCGATATCAAACGAGGCGGGCTCCAGGCAACGGTCGCACTCACCGGTGGCGTGCGCGCGGACCATGCCCGTGAGCAAGACACCGGTACCGGCATTGGTAAAGACAACGTCGTAGTCGATGCCGTCCTGTAGCTGGTACTCCTTCTCGCCCACCGTGTAGGTGGCGACATCGACCTTACCGGTCAGCGGATACGAATCACCAGGAAACTCGAGCTGCTCAGAAAGATCGACGGTAACGCTCGGGAACTCAGCCATTACCACTGACCATTCTGCTGGGCGGCACCCTCGTTGAGCTGCTGACGGCAACGGGTAACGGTGCCGGTCAGGCTCTTGAGGTTCTCCTCCAGGTGCGTAAAGACCTGCTCTGCGTAGTCCTCGGCAGCATAACGCGTCTCGCGCTCGTACTGCTGGGCACGATCGCGGATGTCGTCGGCCTGCTGCTGCGCAAGGCGGACAATCTCCTGCTCACCGGCAATGGTGAGGGCCTGCTGCTGAGCATCGGCGATGATGGAATCGGCCTGAGCGGCGGCGGAAGCCATAAGCTCCTCGCGCTCTTTGAGGATACGGCGGGACTTCTGCCATTCCTCGGGATAGCTCATGCGGATCTCATCGAGGATGTTGAAGAACACGTCGGCGTCGATGACCTTGAACTGAGCGTTCTTGCCGAAAGGCGGCTTGGCTTCCTCGATCAGCCCTTCGAGCTCATCGACCAAGCTGACGATCCTATCGCCAGGAAAATTCTCGCCCGGCATCCGGCCTCCTTTCATAGGTAACATATCATCGTGCTAGTTTACCACATGCCACCAGGCAATAAAAAACGTCACGAAAAGCGATGTCTGAGCGCTTCGACCACGTTGGGCGGCACAAACGTCGATACATCGCTGCCGAGCGAGGCGATCTGGCGAACGACCGAGCTCGAGATGTAACCGTACTGCGGAGCACTCATGACAAAGATGGACTCCAGCTCGCTATCCAAGCGATAATTGAGGTCGGCCTGCTGCAGCTCATACTCAAAGTCGGTCATGGCGCGCAGGCCCTTGACCACGGCCCCCGCCCCCTGCTCACGAGCGAAGTCGACCAAGAGGCCGGTAAAGGGCAGGACTTCGACGCCGTCGATATCACCGAGCGCCTCGCGGGCCAGCGCCACGCGCTCATCGAGCATAAACGTGGTGCCCACACCGTTTTTACCCTGCGACTCTGCAACAGCGACGATCACACTGGGAAAGATGCGGCGGGCGCGGCGGATCCCATCGATATGGCCAAACGTGATGGGATCGAAGGTGCCCGGGACGATCACGCGGTTGATGGTGTCATTCATGGGCGTCCTCCTGAAACGTCGTGGCATCATTGTTGTCAGCATCGGTGCCGGCGCTATCGCCCTCACCATCGTCATCGCCGACCCAACGGAGCAGGTCGACCGAGGTAATGCCGTAGCGCTTCTCACGTACAGTCTCAAAGTCTGCCGGATGCGCGCCCGCATCGGCGGCGGCATGCTCAAACAGGGAGTAAGCGCCAGACGCAAGCAGACCCTGCTGGGCCAGATTCTGCAGCAGTTCCTCGACCGGCTCGGCACCAAAAGCATAGGGCGGGTCGAGCAGGACCAGATCAAAGGGGCCGCCCGGTACACGACCGCGTGAGGCACTCGTCAGCATGTCGCCCGTGACCACGCGCCAACGCGCACGGTCATGGCAGAGCGACTCGATATTCTTGGTAATGAGCCGCGCGGCATTCCGATCGATCTCGAACGTCGTGAGTGAGCGGGCACCACGTGAGAGCATCTCTAACCCTAAGGCACCGGAGCCGCCAAAGGCGTCCAACACACGAACCTCGTCCAAATCGAAATCGAATGCCGACATGACCATAGATGCGCACGCCTCGCGCACGCGATCAGTCGTGGGGCGGGTGACATCGCGACCACGGGGCTCCTCGATCTTACGACCGCGCCATTCGCCGCCGATGATTCTCATCCTCCGCTGACCTCCTTAAAGATATGTCGATAACGCATGGCGACCGCGTCGCGCAAGGGACGCGTCGCCACAGAGTCAAGGTTGCAAGCATACCGCAAGAGCTCGACCGCGTCCAAATGGGCCCACTCGATCAGCTCCTCGTCGGCGTCCAGGTCGACAAAGCGCAGAGTCACACCACCATGCTGGCGATAACCCAGGATCTCGCCTTCATGGCGCAGGCGCAGGTCCATCTGGGCGAGCGTAAAGCCGTCCGAGGTCTTTTCGAGCGACTGGAGACGGTCTTGTGCCGCCGATGCGCCGCCGTTGCCCTTGGAGTGCGTCATGACCAGGCACGTGCCCGACACACTGCCACGGCCCACGCGGCCGCGCAGCTGGTGCAGGGCAGCCAATCCAAAGCGCTCGCCGTTCTCGATGACCATGACGGTGGCGTTAGGCACGTCGACGCCCACCTCGACCACCGTAGTCGAGACGAGCACGTCAATCTCGCCACGCTTGAAGGCATCGATAACCTGGTCCTTCTCCCCCGCTGGCATGCGGCCGTGAAGGCGCTCGACGGTAAGCCCCGGCAACGCAAGACGCAGTCGGTCGAGCTCGGTTGCCGTATCGTGCAGCGGCACGGGGACGGTTACGCGGCCCTCGTCGTCGCGAGCAATACCGGGCACGTCTTCCAGCTCATCGGCCGAGTCACTCGGCTCCACGAGCGGGCAAATCACGTAGGCCTGCTGACCCTTTTCATGCGCCTCGCGGATGGCGCCATAGGCGAGGTCACAGCTCGACTCGGTGAGCACGCGTGTCGTCACGCCAGCACCAGGGACGGGCCGATGGCGAATGATGCTCGTGTCCAGATCGCCGTAGACCGAAAGCGCCAGCGTACGCGGGATGGGCGTCGCCGTCATAACGAGCAGATCGGCACCCGGCCCCTTCGCGCGCAGGGCGTTGCGTTGGCCCACACCAAACCGGTGCTGTTCATCGATGACCACGAGCGACAGATGCTTGAACGCAACGTTATCCGAAAGAACCGCGTGGGTGCCAAAGAGCACGTCAAGCTCGCCCGATTCCAGCTGTGCATGGATGCGCTCGCGCTCTGCGGCCGGCGTGGCACCCGTCAGAAGTGCCCAGGACATGCCGGCCTGCGAGAGCAGAGGGCCGGTCTTATCGGCATATTGACGCGCCAGCACGCCCGTGGGCGCCATAACGCAGGCCTGCGTGCCGCTATCGGCAGCCACAGCCAGCGCGCAGGCGGCAACGGCGGTCTTACCGGTACCGACATCGCCCAGCAGCAGACGGTTCATCACGCGCCCGCCATCGCACATGTCATGCAGGATGTCTTGGAATGCGGCCTCCTGCTCGTCGCTCAGCGAAAACGGAAGGGCCTGTTTAAGCGCGCCCAGATGCTCGCCTGCAGTGTGGGCATAGGGCACCACATCGACCAGGCCGCCGTCGTTGCGCAGACGCAGCGCCAGCTGCAGGTAGAGGCACTCCTCGTAGGCAAGACGCCGGCGTGCGATGTCGCGCTCAGCCATGCTCGAGGGAAAGTGGATCGAACGCAACGCGCGGGCATTGCTCATGAGCTTCCGCTTTGCGCGCAGCGGCGCGGGAATCGGATCGAACGGATTGCCGACGACCTCGAGCGCGCCGCTTACGATGCGGCGCATCCACGCCTGGCTCACGCCATCACTCACGTAATGGACCGGCAGGATGGTGCCTGCGGCACGCCCGTCCTCGAGCTTTTCAAAGTGCGGCGAGGCCATCTGCTTAAAGCCGTAGGCAAACTCGACCTTGCCCATCACGGCCAGGCGGTCGCCCTGCTTAAGCTGCTGGGCAATCCAGGGCTGGCGGAAAAAGGCGACCTGCAGCACGCCCGTCTCGTCAACAAGCGAGACCTCGGTCACCTGCATGCGCGGACGCGGCTGCTTTTGGACGATACGGTCGACCGTGGCGATGATGGTGCACACGGTACCGATGGGCGCCATCTCGATAGACCAAGAACGGGTAAAGTCGAGGTATCGATGAGGGATATGGAGAAGGAGGTCCCCCACCGTCCGAATTCCCAGACGGCGAAGGGCCTCCTCACGTTTACCCGAAACATATTTGAGTCGCGCGATATCCTCGTCGAGCGCATTGCTCTGGGCAAAGCGCTCCGAGACGCGCGGCACGGAGCAGAGCTCGGACATGGGCAGATGCCTACTCGATCGAGAAGATCACGGGATAGAGCGGCTGCTCGCCACGATGGGCGTCAATCTCCAAGTCGGGCTGAGCTTCCTCGATGGCGTCGACGATCTCCTGGAAGGCCTCATCGGACAGCTCCTCGCCGGCCAGAATCGTCAGCGCGTCGCCCTCCTCTTCCTCCTGCATGCGGTTGATGCAGTCGAGCGTGACCTGCTTCACGTCGGAGCCGACCACGTCGATGGAGCCGGCGATGATACCCATGACGTCACCGGAGTGAATCGGAGAACCGTCAGAGGCGCTGGAGTCGCGCACGGCGCGGGTGACCTCGCCATCGCGGACCTCGCTGATGGCGTCGAC
Source organism: uncultured Collinsella sp. (assembly GCA_937926755.1). GTDB lineage: Bacteria > Actinomycetota > Coriobacteriia > Coriobacteriales > Coriobacteriaceae > Collinsella. Next base: position 771 of record CALBBA010000316.1, on the reverse strand, counting down.
CATGGCGACGACGGCATCCTCGAGCTCGGAATCGGGCAGGACCGCGAACAGCGCGGAGAAGGCCTGCGGGACGGTCTTGGTGGGAACGACGGCGACCTTCTTGTCGGTGCAGGCTGAGGCAGCGGCCTCAGCGGCCATGCGAATGTTGCCGTTGTTGGGCAGAATGATGACCGAGGTCGCGTTGACCTGGTCAACAGCGCCCAGCAGGTCTGCAGTCGAGGGATTCATGGTCTGGCCACCGGACACGATCACGTCAACGCCGAGGGACTTGAGGATGTCTGCCTCGCCGGAACCGGCGGCAACGGCGACAAAGCCCAGCGCCTTGGCGGGCTCGGCGGCCTTTTCCTGGTCCTCATGAATCTTGGCGGTACGGTCGTGGGCCTCCATCTCCATGTTGTGGATAAAGACCTCGTAGATCTGACCAAGCTGAAGCATGTGCTCGAGCACCAGGTTGGGGGTGTTGGAGTGCACGTGGATCTTGTAATCGGGGTAGGCGCCCACGAGTAGCTCACAGTCGCCCATGGAACCCAGGAACTTAAGGCACTCATCCTCGTCAAAGGGAGCGTCAGCCTTAAAGAGGAACTCGTTGCAGTAGCGGAACTCCGAGCCCTCCCAGTCGTCGTTGGCCTCGATCTCAACGCGGCCAAGAGCGGCATCGCGTGCAGAGCCAGCGGAATCGAACGTAGCGGAGAAATCCTCGACAACGGTGCTGCGACCAAGTGCTGCAGCCACAAAGTTCTCCAAGAAGATGGCAAAGCCGAAGGCGCCGGA
>CALBBA010000315.1 GCA_937926755.1 uncultured Collinsella sp. | reverse complement strand
CACCTTCGACGTCAAGCTGCTGTCGACGGTGTGCGCCGGCGATTCCTCGCTCGCTGCCTTCCTGTCCGTGTGGCACGACGCCCCCGAGCGCGTCGAGGATGCCTTGCGTCTTTCGATGGCCACCGGCGCCAACGTGGTCGAGTGCCCCGGTCTGGGCGATTTTGCCAAGGTGGACGAATATAAGAAGCACATTGAGGTTCGCCAGGTCTGCTAGCAGCATCGATACGTCGTTGCCGAACACCCGCTTTGGATTACCAAAGCGGGTGTTTTTTGCGCGCTGAACGTATGTGGCGTCTGCTGTCTCGTTTTATCTAATCGACGACGCGATTGCGTGTGCGTGCTTTCTCGTTTCTTGTTAGACTTCTTGAGAACCATCGATTTACGCTCACAAGTGCAGGAGGCCATAGGCATGTGCAATGTTTCGCTCAACGGTACGCAACCGTCCGATGCGTCCCTGCGCGTCCTGCGCGCGCTTGAGGCGGCTGGTCTTGAGGCTTGGTACGTGGGCGGTTGGGTGCGCGACGCCCTGATGGGGTGCCCCAGCCACGATGTTGATATGTGCTGTAGCGGCCTGTGGCAGGAGTCCAAAGCGGCGCTCGAGGCCGCCGGCATCGCGGTTGTGGAGTCGGGCATTAAATTTGGCGGAATCACGGCTATTTCCGATGGCGAGCGTATCGAGGTCACCACGTACCGTTTGGATGGCTTTTACACCGATGGTCGCCATCCCCAGAGTGTGGAGCGTGCCGCCTCGCTCGAGGACGATCTGGCGCGCCGCGACTTTACCGTCAACGCCATGGCCTGGCATCCCGAGCGCGGGCTTGTCGACCGCTACGACGGCCAGGGTGACTTGGAGCGCAAGCTGATTCGCGCTGTCGGCGATCCCAAGCGTCGCTTTAACGAGGACGCCCTGCGCATGCTGCGTGCGGTACGCTTTGCCTGCCGCCTGGACTTTATGATTGAGCCCGAGACTAAGCGCGCGCTTGCCGAGTGCGCGCCGCTGCTCGATGCCGTGGCGCGTGAGCGTGTGGGTATTGAGCTCGAGGGCATTCTTTCGACCGGTCATGGGGGAGACGCGATGCTCCGCTATCCCGAGCTCATCTGCGCCGCTGTGCCCGAGCTGGCCCCGGCCCGTGGCTTTGACCAGCGTAGCGTCTACCATGCCTTTAACGTCTACGAGCATATCGCCCGTGTGTTGACGGTGGCGGGGGAGTTGGCGCTGTGCGACGGCGTTACACCCTCAATGAGCCTGATGTGGGCGGCGTTTTTGCACGATGTGTCCAAGCCCGACTGTTTCACGGTCGACCATGCCGGCAGCGGACACTTCTACGGTCACCCCGAGCTCGGGGCCAAGAAGGCACGTGCCATTATGGATCGCCTCGCGCTTTCGCACGATTTGGTTCGCGACGTGTGCCTACTCATCAAGTATCACGACAAGCCGCTGCGTCCCGAGCGCTCCTGCTTGCTCAATATGATGCGCGCGCTTTCGGGCGAGGGCGTCGACACGCCGCGTCTGATGGACGAGCTCATGGACCTCAAGCGTGCCGACACACTTGGCAAGGCCCCGTCGTGCTTCTATTACGTCGAGACGATTGAGGAGATGCGCGCGCTGGCGCACGAGCTACTGGAGGCGCGGGAGCCCTATACGCTCAAGATGCTCGCCATCAACGGCGGCGACCTGATCCGAGCTGGCGTTAAGCCAGGCCCCGAGCTGGGCCAGCTCCTCAACGCCGCCCTCGACGCCGTAATCGAAGACAACATCCCCAACACCCGAGAAGCTCTTCTGGCTCACCTCAATCTGGGGTAGCTAATTTGGGACGGGGCTATTTTAGCTGCTCCGGCCGAGAAATAACCAAACCGTTCGCGTTTACAGCCGGGGTAGCTAAAATAGCCCCGTCCCAAATTAGCTACCCCTGCCATCTGCGCTTTCCATAACCTCCCGACAAAAATTGGGCAATTTGGAATTTCTTCTTGCGCTCGCGTTTTTTGTCCCGTATTATATGTCCTCGCAGCACGGCAGTGCAGATGTCATGTGGCCCGTTCGTCTAGCGGTTTAGGACGCCGCCCTCTCAAGGCGGAGATCACCAGTTCGAATCTGGTACGGGCTACCACGCATCTGATACCCGGACTTCCCATGGAAGGCCGGGTTTTTTATTTTCAAACAACCGTCTGCAATTCCCGTTTGAACCAGTGCTTTGCGTTCTGCCTATGGTCCTTACGGGTACAATATCCAAGATATTTTGACTGTTAGAAGGAGTCTCATGACGGAGTCCTCTCAGCATACGTCTAAGCCCCAGGTCGAGGTTGAGGCCTCGGGCGGAGATGACAATAAGAGCGCACGCCGCGGCGCCATCTTTATCGGCGTCGTGCTGGTGGGTTATATCGTCTATCTGGTGGTAACCGGGCAGATGGGGCAGTTCTGGGCCGCTATGTCGAGCGTTCAGGCGTCATGGCTCTTTGTCGCGTGTCTTTGCATGTTCATGTATCTGTTCTTTGGCATTGTGGCCTATGCGATCGCTGTCTGGCTCGACCCCAATTCACCCGTCGGCATTCGCGACCTCATTTCGGTCGAGGCGAGCGGCATCTTCTTTGGCAACCTCACACCTATGATGATGGGCTCGACTCCTGCTCAGATCTACCGCCTGACCAAGGCGGGCCAAAATGTCGGCGAGGCTGGAGCCACGCAATTCACGCGCTTTATCGTGTACCAGTTTGGCCTCGTTGCCTGGGGCGCTATCCTATTGCTTGCTCGCATGCCGTTTTTTGCCGAGCGCTATGGCGACATGACGCTGCTGTGCGTCTTTAGCTTTGGTGGGCACTGCTGCATCTTGCTTGGCATCTTCGCCGTCGCGCTCATGCCTAAGACCGTCACGCGCGTCGCCCATTGCATCATCAATTGGCTCGAGCGCATTGGTGTCTCGTCCACAAAGATCGAGGGATGGCGCACGTTTGTCGATGGCGAGATCTACTCCTTCTCCGAGAAGTTCAAGCTTTCAGCCGGACATTTTTCTTCCATGTTGCTCACCGTGTTTATCACCATGCTGCAGCTCGCGTTTTTCTATCTGGTTCCGTATTTCCTGATGCTTGCCTTTGGCCACCACGAGGTCGACTTTTTCTCGGTCATGGCTGCGAGCGCCTTTGTCCAGCTGCTGAGCTCTGCGGTTCCCTTGCCCGGTGGCACCGGCGGCGCTGAGGGCGGCTTTGCGTTGTTCTTGGGTCATTTCTTTGGGTCGGCTTCGACCGCTGGCTATCTACTGTGGCGCCTCATTACGTTTATTGCGCCTACCATTTTGGCTGCGCCCCTGCTGGGACTTAAGAGCGCCCACAACGAGAGCATTCATGCGCGCTGGGATCGCGTGATGCGCAAGCTCGGTCGCACGCCTCAGACGCCCTCTGCGCCCACTAAGCCGCACCCCGCGAATGCTGTTACCGTTGATCCCAAGAAGCACGCTCAGAAGGCTTCTGGGGCCGCTAAGCCGGCTCATAAAGCCTATGTGCGCCAGACAGGCGATGGTATTCGCGTATCTCCGTCGGCACTCAATAAGAAGAAGCACCCTAAGTCGCAGTAGGACAGTCGTGCGTTCTTCATGATGCGGGGCATATTTGTGCTGTATGGGGGATAATCCTCTTACGTAGATTATCTCTCATCTGTTGATGAATGCTCGCATATCGAAGGGACACGCCCATGGCAACCAGCAAACCGCGTCTTGACCGCCGCATCGTTCGCAGCCGCAATGCCATCCTTTCGGCTTTCGAGCGCCTGCTCATGGAAAAGCCGCTGGCAGACATTACGGTGAGTGCCATCGCGCGCGAGGCCAATGTCGACCGCAAGACCTTTTACGTTCACTTTGGTACGGTTGACGGCCTGCTCGATGCCATTGCCGTCGATGTGGTGGAGATGATTGTCGACTCGGTTGAGAAAACGCTTGCCTCCATGGACGGCGACACCAACGAGCGCGCCCTGGGCGCGGCGGCGACCTTCTTTAAAACCGTTAACGAGGCACTATGCAACAACTTGGTGCTCAATCGTCAGCTGATCGAGAACATTCCGCTCGATGATTTTATGGCTCGTCTTCGTGCGCCGCTCGAACACGAGATTGCCGAGCGCGATCTGCTGCCCCAAGGTCTCAAGGACGAGATGTTCGACTACTATCTGGCGTTCTTGCTGTCGGGTATTATCGGTATCTATCGCACATGGGCACTGTCTGACGGCTCGGTTCCTATCGAGCGTGTCTCTGAGGTCGCCAACGATCTGACTCTCAACGGTCTGTCGAGTCTGGAATCTCGCTTGGATTAGGCCTAGTTGGGCTCGTCGGCGTGGAAATTCCTGCTCACGAGGTTCTCCGGCGCATTGTAGACCTCGCCGGCGTAGGAGCTATAGCCTGAGGATCCTTAAAAGAAAGTCCAGTTTATCCTTCCCACTTCAAATGGGAATCCTCCGATGCGCCTTCGCACGCTCGCATGACCTCGATACCATGCGAGCGCGTGAACTCGACGAGCTCTGCGTTGCGGGCGTTTATGGTGCCGAAGGCGGCGGGGCACACGATAAGACGCGCGCAGTGGACGAGGAGCTCTTTGGCGCGGGCTATGGTTTTATCCCCGATCGGCTCGAAGGCGCGCTCGGCCACGCATTCCGTCGCCAGGTCGCGCGCGAGCTCGCAGTCGATGTCCCCTTCGTGCAGAACGCCCGCGTAGAACGCCTTGCCCTGCCGGATGAGCTGGCGAAACACAGCCGATCCCGTACCTGCGCCGGCGATGACGAACGTGTGCGCATCGCCGTGTGGGCGCCCAATTTCCACGCTGCCGAAGCGCTCGTTGAAGGTGCCATGCTGAAGGCCGTAGAGCTCGCCAATCGTCTCGCGCGTGAATATGTCCTCGGGTGCGCCGGCGCGGAAGACCCGGCCGTCCTTCACGCAAATCACCTTGTCGGCGCTTTTCTGCGCGAGCTCGAGTTCGTGGATGGACATGATGACAGCCACATTCCGCGATTTCGCAAGGTGGCGAAGTATTCGCAACAGGTCGATCTGGTAGCGGATATCGAGATACGACGTGGGCTCGTCGAGCACGAGCACACGCGGATCCTGCGCGATGGCGCGTGCGAGCATGACGCGCTGGCGTTGCCCGTCGCTTATCTGCATGAAGTCGCGCTCGGCGAGCTCTTCCACATGTGCTGTTTTCATGGCCTCATCGACCCGACTATGGTCGTCGGGCGAGAGTGTGCCCATTCGCCCGGTGTAGGGATGCCTTCCCGCCTCTACGATATCGCGGCAGGTGAGGAGCTCGGTCCGGGGGCGATCTGTCAGCATAACGGCAAGGTTCCTTGCGAACTCCGCCGTCTTCCATCGGGAAATCTCCCGCCCGTCGAGCTCGACCGCGCCGGCAAGCGGTGCAAGATGGCGTGTGATGGTTTTCAAGATGGTCGACTTGCCCGAGCCGTTCGGCCCGATGAGCGCCACGACGTCGCCCGCGTGAACCTCCAGATCGACGCCTTCGACTAGGACCTTCTTGTCGTAGCCCGCCGACAGGTCGCTTATGCGGAAAAGCGGCGCTCCGTCAGTCTGCGTTTTGGGCCGCGGCACGAATTCCCCCATCTACCTCACCCGCTTCTTCAACATGAGCGCGATAACCACCGGCGCGCCGAAGATGGCGGTGACAGCGCTGATGGAAAGTTCGACGGGAGAGAACAGCGTGCGCGCGATCAAATCGCAGCCCGCGCAAAAGATGGCGCCTCCCAAGAAGCACGCAGGAATCACGCGGATGGGCTTCGACGACTTTAGCGCCGACTTCACGAGATGCGGAACCGCGATGCCTACGAACGACACCGGACCAGCGAACGCGGTCACGCAGGCGGAGAGCATGCTCGCTAGAAGGACGAGCACCACGCGGAAGCGTGCGACGTTCACGCCGACGCTTTTCGCGTAGGCCTCTCCCAGCTGGAAGGCGGAAAGGGGCTTCGATATCGCGAATACGCATGCGCTCACGGTGATCACCACGACCGCGATGACCGCGACGTCGTCCCAGCTCGAACCCGAGAAGCTACCCAAAGACCAGTTGTGCAGGTTCACGATGGACTGGTCGTCGGCGAAGGCGATGAGGAAGTTCGTCGCCGCCGAGCAGATGTATCCCACCATGACGCCCGCCACGATGAGCATGGCCATGGAACTTATGCGCCGTGCGATGAGGAGCACGAAGCCGATGGTAATAAGCGAGCCCAGAAACGCTGCGGCCACCATGGCCGGCGAGGACATGGCCTGGTTCGCGCCTAGAAGTACGATCATCGTAAGCGCGACGACGAACTTTGCGCCCGAGGAGACGCCCAAGATGAACGGGTCGGCGATGGGGTTGTTGAAAAACGTCTGCAGCAGGAACCCGGAAAGCGAAAGTGCCCCGCCGAGAAGCACGGCTGAAAGCACGCGCGGCAGGCGAATCTCCCAGATGACCTGGCTTTCCATGGAATTGGCCGCGCCGCCCGAAAGGATGCCGGGGATGTGGTCTGCGGGCACGAGCACGCTCCCGATGCACAGGTTGGCCCCGACGAGCACGATGAGGGCAACAGCGAGCAGCGCCGTCACGACGCGACACCGCGCGGCGCGCCCCGATTCGTCGTATGTCATGGAAAGCCGGCTTCTCATGGTGCTAGTCGAGCTTCCTCAGATAATGGAAGTCGCTCGCGTCATCGCCGGTGAACGCCCCGTGCAGCTCGTCGATAATGTCGGCGGTAGAAGTCATCTGCTGGTACATGTCGGCGCTTGTGACCCAGACGTTGCCGTTCTTCACGGCTTTGAACTGCGACAATAGTGCGTTTTTGCCTACGAAGTCGTTCAAGGTGGCAACCGATTCGTCGATGGTGCCGTTGTAGACGATGATGTCGGCATCCTTCGCCGTCGCGTAGAAGCGCTCCATTTCGAGCGTTACTGACGAACCTGACGTCGACGCCGTCTGCGCGTCATCGAGCGCATAGCTGCCGCCTGCAAGCTCGATCATCTGCGCCACGTAGTCGCCCGCCCGCCGCGTGACGGCGGCCCCGTTCGAGTTAATGTAGAAATACGCCACGGTTTTACCTGACGACGCGAGCCCCGACGTTTGCTCGACGCGGGCCTTCTGCTCGTTGAACAGGTGCGCGGCCTCGTCTTCCTTGTCGAACAGGACGCCGAAAAGCTTAATCCACTCGACGCGCCCGAGTGCTTCGGGCTCGCTCGACGACTGTTCGGTGAGCACGACGAGCCCGAGCTTCTGCAGCTTTTCCTTCACATCGGGCGTATGGTTGATCATGGTGTTCTCGATGGCGAGCGTGCAGCCCGAGGCCGATATTCGCTCGTAGTCGGGCGCGCTGTACTTGCCGCCGTAGGCGATCGCCCCACTTTCGAGCGCGCTTTTGAAGCCCGCGACCGAGCAATCGTCGGCCTTCGTGCCCGACATGAAGATATTGTCGTTCGCATCGAGCGCGTCGACCAGGCACATCGTCGCCGACGACACGAGGTACACCTTGTCGGCGGGGCGCCTTATGACCGCGATGTCGGAGCTCAACGCATCAGGTACCTTCGCATCCTGCGGCACCACGAGGAAGCGTTCCCCGTTCGAAACGCAGATAAGCCGCAGGCCGCCTTCGAACTCGTCGACAGTGAAGTGCTTGGCGTATTCAAGCTGAAGCGTCCCCGTCGGCTTCCAGCCGCAGCCCAAATCGGCGTTGTGGAAGTCGGCCGCGGCGCTTGAAGCCGTTCTCGCAGGGGAGCCGCCGCTTGCTTCGTCGCCCGATTTCTCCTTCATGGTGGATGAGTCGAAGTGGAGCGTGTAGTCGATGGTGTGCGGCGTCGACATGGCGACGGTCTCGGCCGACACGGCGATGTCCTCGTCGAGCGTGACGGGTATCTCGAACGTGGAGTTGCCGCCGTCGTTTGCGGGCGCGTAGTCCACGCCGTTGACGGTCATTTTGTCGTAGTTCGAACTCGACCAGGTGATGGTCGCGGTGTAGGTGTCGCCATCCTTCACAATTGTGGTGGGTGAGGCGATGCTTGCGCGCCCTGACCCGCCGGAGAGCAAGACGCTCACAGTGTATTCCTGAGAGCCCGCCGTGCCACCGGTCGCGTTCGGGCTCGCACTGCACCCCGCGAAGGGAAGCGCGAGCAGGGCGACGAGAACGCAGGCGATCGCGCGCACCGCGATGCTGCGACGCTTCCTGCTTTCCCCCTTGGGAAGAATCGACCGCATGGCGTTACTTCAGTGCGTCGGCGCGTAGATCGACGCCGGCGGATTCGAACACGAGCGTGCGGTCGTACCACTGCTCTTTTCTAATACTCCACGCGGCGCATGCGGTGTCCTCGTCGAGCGCTTCAACGGGCACGTCGTAGGTGTACTTGCCTTCCGCGTTTTCCACATAGGGGATGAAGTCGGCCTCGCTCGCGGCGGCAGCCTCATCGCCCGTGCCCATGAAGAGCTTGCCGTAGCCCGTGCCGGAAAGCGTCATCACGCAGTGCATGGAGCCGTTTTCCACGATGAGCTGGGCGTCCACAATCCTGAACATGTTCGAGCTGGAATCTACGGTGATCGGATAGGTGCCGTCGGCCACCTTGTCGGCGGTGATGGGGGCAGCGCTTGCGCCCTCGGGCGCATCGGCCGCCTGTTCGGTCTTTTCCTGGGAATCGGCATCGCTTGCCTTTGCGCTGTCGATTGAATTTCCGCTGCAGCCGGCGAGCGAGAACGCGAAAAGCGCCGCTGACAGCGCGAAGGCGAGGGTTTTCTTCAACATGGAGGGGGTTCCTTTCAATCGCTTCGACCGCCCGCGCCGTGCGGTGGGCGGGCGGGATGCGAATGCAACGGGCATGCGCCGTCGGTCGGGGAAGGCGCATGCCCGTTGCACGGGGACGCGACCGGCGCCCCCGTGCGCGGCGAGTTTACAGCTTGGCGATGGCGTCGTCCACGTGCGAGACGTAGATGTCGTCGACCGCGACGTTCTGTCCCAGACCCTGGAGCAGGCACGTCACTTCGAAGCCGGCGGCCACGAACTTCGCAGCCCAGCTGTCGGGGTCGGTCTCGTCTGCCATGTCGTTATTCGCGTGGTCGCCCGCGACCACCATGAACGGCGCGAGCACGGCCTTCTTGTAGCCTGCCGCGCTCGCGGCGGCGATAACATCCTCGCAGGTCGGTTCAGCCTCGACGGTGCCGACGAAGAACTGCGTCAAGCCCTCGTTCTTAAACACTTCCTGCATCTTGGCATAGTCGGCGTTGGAATCGGCTTCGGTGCCGTGGCCCATGAGGCACAGCGCCGTCTTGCCGTCGTCGAAGGACGCCATGTTCTCCTTAATGGCTGCGGCCACCTTCTTGTAGTCGTCGTCGGAGGTGAGCAGCGGGTCGCCGAGCGAGATTTTGTCGAACTTGTCGGCGTACTTGTCGAGCTCGTCTTTCACGTCGGTGTATTCCAGGCCACCCATGAGATGCGTCGGCTGCACGACGATTTCCTTCACGCCGTCTTCCACGCAGCGGTCGAGCGCCTCGGTCATGTTGTCGATCGTGATGCCGTCGCGCTTCTTCAGCTTGTCGATGATGATCTGCGCGGTGAAGGCGCGGCGGATGTCGTAGTCCTGCCAGTACTTCTCGCGGATAGCGTCTTCGATGGCGCCGATGGTGATGTGGCGCGAGTCGTTGTAGCTCGTGCCGAAGCTCGTGACGAGGATGACCGGCTTCACGGCCTTCTCCTTTTCACTCGATTTCTCGGAACTCGCGGAGGTGTTGGAGCAGCCCGCGAGCGCGACTCCGGCGAGCGCGACGGCTCCGGTTGCTGCGGCGCTCATGAAGCCGCGGCGTGACATCTGGTCGGACATGGTTTTTCCTTTCCTCGGTTTGCCGGTCCCCCGGCGACAGTTGCTTGTCGGCACAAGCGAAAGAAAAGCGCACCCCTCGGGGTTCACAAGGAGCTAACGCCACGGCGATGCCGTGAGGAAAAGGCGAAGCAGTCTGGCTTGGGGCGCGAGGCGGTTCGCCCGCGCGTCCTATACAGTAATGTCCCTTGCCCAGGATTCCCACCTGGTTCCCTCCGCAAGCCAGCGCGGGCTGTGCGGGCGCCGCGCCGGTCATTTCCTTTTATCCGATTGTCATATGCTCGTTGCCGAATCTTTTACTATCATAGTGGGCACTTGTGAACGTGTCAAAGCCAGGGCGGGCAGCATTGCGCCTCCTGCCTGCGTATTTGCGCCGATTGCCGCCGCAGGCGCCGTGTTTTGTCCGCTGCGCGAATGGCGGCGTAAACGGTTGCGATGAGAAACGGGAAGGGAAGGCTCGGATGATTCATATCGTTGGCGCAGGCTCGGGCGCCGCCGACCTTATCACGCTGCGCGGGGCGCGCCTTCTGCGCGCGGCCGACGTGGTCGTTTGGGCGGGGAGCCTTGTGAACCCCGAGCTGCTCGCCGAGTGCAAGGAATCCTGCGTCGTCTACGACAGCGCGCACATGACCTTGGAGGAAGTGCTCGACGTGATGTGCGCGGCAGATGCGCGGGGCGAGGAAGTGGTGCGCCTGCACACGGGCGACCCGTGCCTGTACGGCGCCATCCAGGAGCAGATGGACGCGCTCGACGCGCGTGGCGTGGACTACGAGGTGGTGCCCGGCGTGTCGAGCTTTTGCGGTGCCGCGGCGGCGCTTCGCCAGGAATACACGCTGCCGGGAATCAGCCAGTCGGTCGTGATCACGCGGCTTTCCGGGCGCACCCCCATGCCCGCGGGCGAGGGTATGCGCACCATGTCGGAAAGCGGCTCGACTATGGTCATCTTCCTGAGCTCGGGTATGCTCGCCGAGCTTTCCGCCGAGCTTTTGGCCGCGGGCCGCAGCTCCGACGAGCCGGCGGCGCTCGTGTACAAGGCGACCTGGCCTGAGGAGCGCGTGGTGCGATGCACAGTGGGCACGCTCGCCGATGCGGGCGCGCGAGAGGGTATCGACCGCACGGCGCTCGTGGTGGTGGGCCGCGTGCTCGGAGCTCGCGGCGGGCTTGCGCACAACGGCGCGCAAGCGGAGTCGTACGAGCGCAGCAAGCTTTACGACCCTTCGTTTGCCACAGGGTATCGGAAGGCGAGCAGTTAGCGTGGCCTTCGAGCACTACATATATACCGGGACGACCCGCCTGCGCTGCGGCTACACCACGGGGAGCTGCGCCACGCTCGCGGCGAAGGCGGCCTGCGAGATGCTCTTGTCACGAAAGCCCGTCGGCCGCGTGTCGATCGTCACCCCCGGCGGGCTGCCCGTCGAGGCGAACGTGGTCGACGCATGTATCGGCGAGGGGTGCGCCCAGTGCGCCGTGCGAAAGGACGCAGGCGACGATGCCGATGTGACCGACGGCGTGCTCGTGTACGCGCGCGTGGAACATGCGGGGTCGGGCACGGGTGCTGCGGGCAGCAAGGGCGTGCCCGCGCGCGAACCGGAAGTTTCCGTCGATGGCGGCGTGGGCGTGGGGCGCGTGACGTTGCCCGGGCTCGAGCAGCCGGTGGGGGCGGCCGCCATCAACGCGACGCCGCGCGCGATGATCACTTCGGCGGTGCGCGAGGTGTGCGCCGCGCACGGCTTTTCTGGAAATATCGCTGTGACGATTTCGGTACCCGAGGGTGTTGCCCTTGCCGAAAAGACCTTCAACCCGCACCTGGGGATAGAGGACGGCATCTCCATCCTGGGCACGACGGGCATCGTCGAGCCGCGCAGCCTCGCTGCCTTGCGCGACAGCATCGAGCTCGAGATCCGGCAGCATGCGGCTATGGGGTGGCGCGGAGTCGTGCTCACGCCCGGCAACTACGGCGGGCAGTTCATCTCGGGGCATTTCCATCTAAACGGTGCGCCGGTGGTCTTCATTTCCAACTTTGTGGGCGATGCGATTGATTGCTGCGTTCGCGAGGGATTTACCAATGTCCTTCTTGTGGGACACATTGGCAAGCTGGTGAAGGTTGCGGGCGGCATCATGGACACCCATTCGCGTACCGCCGACTGCCGCGCGGAGATTCTGGCCGCCCACGCGGCCTTAGCCGGCGCGGGCACGAAGACCGTGTACGAGATCATGTCGTCGGTCACGACCACGGCGGCGCTCGAGGTAATCGAGGCCGCCGGCGTGGGGGACGCTGCGCGCGCCTCGCTCGCTGCGGCAATCGAGGACAGGTTGCGCCGTCGCGCGGCGGGCGCATGCGACATCGCCGCGGTCGTGTTCGACGCCGAGCGCCGCGAGCTTTTCCGCACGTCGGGCGCCGATGCAGTCATCGGGGAATTGGGGGCGACGTATGAGTAAAGGCGTGCTGTACGGGGTGGGCACGGGGCCTGGCGACCCCGAGCTGCTCACGATCAAGGCCGTCCGCACAATCGAATCGTGTCCGGTCATCGCCGCACCGCAGACGGCGGACGGGGTCATGGTCGCGCTCGACATCGTGCGCGGCGCCGTCGACCTTACAGGCAAGACGGTGATCCCCGTGCGATTCTCGATGACGCGCGACGCCGAGCGCCGCGCGGCCGAGCATGCCTCGCTTGTTCGCGAGCTTGTCGCGCACCTGGATGCGGCCCGCGACGTCGCGCTGCTGAACCTGGGGGACCCGAGCATCTACGCCACCTTCCAGCGCATAGCGCCCGACGTACGCGCCCGCGGGTTCGAGGCGCGCGCCATTCCCGGCGTGCCGAGCTTTTGCGCGGTCGCCGCGGCGCTCGAGCGCGACCTCACGCCCGAGATGTCGTCGCCTCTGCACATCGTGCCCGGCGGCTACGACGACGTGCGCCGCGCAATCGGCTGGCCGGGGACGAAGGTGGTCATGAAGGCGCACCGCTCGCTTGCGGACACGAAGCGCATCCTTTGCGAGGAGGGCGCCTTCGACGGCGCCGAGCTCGTTGAGGACTGTGGGCTTCCGGGTGAGCGCGTGTACCGCTCGCTCGACGATGTGCCCGATCGGGGTAGCTACTTCTCGACGATGGTGGTGCGCTAGATGAGGGTTTCCTGCGTAGCGTTCACCGAGAGGGGATATGCGTTTGCGGAGCGCACCGCACGCGCGCTTTCCGATTGCGCGCAGACAGGTGAAGATGACCCTGGCTGGGACGTTTCCGTTTCGCGCGGGTTCGGCGAGGGGAAGGCCGACCTGCGCGCATGGACGGCGCTCGCGTGGGAAGCGTCGGACGCGCTTCTGTTCGTGGGCGCGGCGGGCATCGCCGTGCGGGCGATCGCGCCGCATGTCGCCTCGAAGACAAGCGATCCCGCGGTTGTGGCGATCGATGAGGCGGGGCGCTTTGCCGTCCCGCTTTTGTCGGGGCATTTGGGCGGTGCGAACGAGCTTGCGCAAACTGTGGCACGCGCGGTAGGCGCCATCCCCGTCATCACCACGGCGACCGACGTCCGCGGCGTGTGGGCGGTGGATACGTGGGCGCGCTGTGCGGGGCTCGCCGTTTCGAATCCCGAGGCCATCAAGCGAGTGTCGGCGCGGCTGCTTTCGGGCGGGCGCGTGGCGCTCTATTCCGACATGCCGATTTCGGGACAGCCGCCTGAGGGGGTTGACATTGCGTCCGACCGCGCTCGGGCCGATATCGTCGTGTCGCCGTTCGCTGGCGCGAATGCGGGTGCGTCCGTTCGCGCGGCGGAGACAACGGGCGAAGTCGTGCCCGCCGGTGAGACGGGGAAGCCGGCGGGCGGGCGGGCGCCGGCGCCCGCGCCCGAGCCGCCTCGCCTTGTCGTGCCCTGCCTCGTTGCGGGGATAGGGTGCCGTCGCGGTGCGTGCGCCGAAGCGATCGAGGAGGCGTTTCTTCTCGCGTGCGGGCAGGCGGGTATCTCGCCTTCGGCCGTGCGCGAGGCGGCGACGATCGACGTGAAGGCGCACGAGGAGGGTCTGCTCGCCTTTTGCCGCGCGCGCAATATTCCGCTTGCGACGTATTCCGCAGATGAGTTGTCGCAAGTCGATGGCAGCGTTTCGCCATCTGATTTCGTGCGCGCGACGGTGGGGGTCGACAACGTGTGCGAGCGCGCGGCGCTCGCGGACGGGGGCAAACTTATCTTCCCGAAGCTCGCTCACGGCGGCGTGACCGTCGCGTTTTCCAAGGTAACTATCGAACTTTCGTTTAAGGAGCGGTGATGGGAAAGCTCTTCGTGGTGGGGATCGGCCCGGGCGGCCCCGACGGCATGACGATTGCGGCCCGGCGCGCGCTCGAGGCGGCCGACATCGTTGTGGGGTACACGAAATACGTGGAGCTCGCGCTCGCCGCCGTGCCCGACGCGGCGCATCTCGCGACGCCGATGATGCACGAGGTCGAACGGTGCCGCCTGGCGCTTTCGCGCGCGCAGAGCGGAGAAGCCGTGGCGCTTGTGTGCAGCGGTGACGCGGGCGTGTACGGCATGGCGAGCCCCGTGCTGGAGCTTGCGGAGGACTACCCCGATGTAGACGTGGAAGTTATCGCCGGGGCCACCGCGGCTCAGAGCGGGTCTGCGGTGCTCGGCGCCCCGCTTGCCCACGACTTCGCGGTCGTGTCGCTCTCCGACCTGCTCACACCGTGGGAGGTCATCGAGCGCAGGCTCGCCGCCGTGGCGAGCGCCGACTTCTGCATCTGCTTGTACAACCCGCGCAGCAGAAAGCGCGCCGACAGGCTCTTGCGCGCGGCGAAGATTATGCTCGAATGGAAGGCCCCCGACACGCTCTGCGGCTGGGTTCGTAACATCGGGCGCGAGGGGCAGCAGTCGGGCATGTGCAGGCTCTCCGAGCTGGGGGAGCTCGATGCCGACATGTTCACCACCGTGTTCGTCGGCAACGCGGACACGAAGCGCGTAGGCGGCCGTATGGTCACGCCGCGCGGGTATCGGGAGATTCCATGCGAAAGGTAACGATCATCGGGGCGGGGCCCGGAAACCCCGACTTGCTCTCGCGCGCGGCGCTCGACGCGATCGACATCGCCGACGTGGTCATCGGCGCTCATCGCGCGCTTGTCGGCATCGACGTGCCGCCCGACGTGGTGAGATGCGAGCTCGTGAAGACGGCGGACATCGTCGCCGCGCTCACCGATGCGGCGTCGTGGCAGCGCGCCGTGGTCGTGATGACGGGCGATGTGGGGCTGTTCAGCGGCGCGCGCCGCCTGGTGGAGGCGCTCTCCGACGACGCGCGGGTGGACGTGCGCATCATTCCCGGCATAAGCTCAGCGTCGTATCTCGCCGCGCGCCTCGCGCGTCCATGGCAGGATTGGCGCTTTGCGAGTGCTCACGGCGTGGCGTGCGACATCGTGGCCGAGGCCGAGCGCGCAGGTGAGCTCTTCCTCGTCACGTCGGGCGGGGAAGACCCCTCGCGGCTTTCGGGCGAGCTTGTGCAGGCGGGCTTCGGGGACGCACGCGTGACGGTGGCCGAGCGCCTGTCGTACCCCGACGAGCGCATCACCTGCGCGACCGCAAGTGAAATCGCAGGTCAGACGTTCGACGACTTGAACGTGATGCTTATCGAGTTCGCAGGCTGCGCCGGGTCGCCTGCGGGCTCTAGCGCAGCCTCCGAGGCGCCGGCCGGCGCGTCTGCGCCCGCGGCGGCTTCTTT
Organism: uncultured Collinsella sp.; assembly: GCA_937926755.1. Classification (GTDB taxonomy): domain Bacteria; phylum Actinomycetota; class Coriobacteriia; order Coriobacteriales; family Coriobacteriaceae; genus Collinsella. Next base: position 9,719 of record CALBBA010000315.1, on the reverse strand, counting down.
CGCGGCGGACTCTGCGGGCGCATCCCGCGCCGCGAGCTCCCGCTGGCCGTACGCTTCCTCGGGCATTCCCGACGAGCTCTTCATCCGCGGCGACGTTCCCATGACCAAGCAGGAGGTGCGCGCCGTCGCGCTCGCGAAGCTGCGCCTTACTGCGACCGACACCGTGTGGGACGTCGGCGCCGGCACGGGGAGCGTGTCGATCGAGGCGGCGCTCATCGCGCGAGCGGGGTTGGTATGGGCGGTCGAGCGCAACGCGACCGGCGTGCGGCTCATCCGAGAGAACGCGGATGCATTCGGGTGCGGCAACGTGCATGCGGTCCCCGGTGTCGCCCCCGAAGCGCTCGCGAAACTGCCTGTCCCCGACGCCGTGTTCGTCGGCGGGAGCGCGGGCGAGCTTCCCTCCATCGTGGAGGCGGCGCTCGAGAAGAACTCGCAGGTTCGCCTGTGCGTGCCATGCGTCACCGTTGAGACGCTCACCGAGGCGTGCGCGCTCCTCTCGGGTTCGCGCTTTAAGGGGTTCGAGGCGTGCCAGGTGTCGGCCGCCCGCGCCGAGGCTGTAGGCTCGCACCATCTTATGAAGGCGCAAAACCCCGTGTTCCTCGTCAGCGCGCGTGGTGCGGGTGGGGAAGGCGGCGCCCGGTGAGCACGTCCATCCCGCGCTTCATGGTCGCTGCGCCCTCGAGCGGGAGCGGCAAGACGGTCGTCACGTGCGCGCTCCTGCGCGCTCTCGCGCGTCGCGGCCTTGCATGCGCGGCTTTCAAATGCGGCCCCGACTACATTGATCCGCTCTTTCATTGCCGCGTCGTGGGCGCGCGCTCGGGGAACTTAGACGGCTTCTTCACCGACGCCCCGACGCTGCGCGCCCTGCTCGCACGCGGCGCCGCGGGCGCGGATGTCGCGGTGCTCGAGGGGGTTATGGGCTTCTACGACGGCATGGCGCCCGGCGTGGCCGACGCGAGCAGCTACCAGGTTGCGCGCGACACGGAAACGCCGGTCGTTTTAGTGGTGAACGGGCGCGGGGCGTCTTTATCGCTCGCCGCCGTAATCCGCGGCATCGCCGAGTTCCTGCCTTGTGCGAACGTTCGCGGCGTCGTGCTGAACAAGACGAGCGCCGCTGCCTGCGCCTACGCGGCGCCTGCGATCGAGAAGCACACGGGCGTCGCGGTTTTGGGGAATATCCCCGCCGACGAGGCGTTCTCGCTCGAAAGCCGGCATCTGGGGCTTGTGACCGCCGACGAGGTCGAGCAGCTCTCCGCGCGCATCGACAAGATGGCCGAGCTGGTGGAAAAGAGCGTCGACGTCGACCGCTTGCTCGAAATAGCGGCGACGGCACCCGATATCCGCGAGGAACCTTACCGGTTGGAGCTGATCGCGGGAGGGCGGCCCATCGTCGCCGTCGCGCGTGACGAGGCGTTCTCGTTCTACTACGAGGAGAACCTGCGCGCGCTCGAGGACCTGGGTTGCGAGCTGGCCTTTTTCAGCCCCCTGTGTGATAGCGAGTTGCCCCGGGGGATAAGCGCCCTCTATCTGGGGGGCGGCTACCCGGAGCTCCATGCGCGGCAGCTCTCCGAGAACGCGCCGATGCGCGAGGCGGTGCGGCGCGCGGTGGAATCCGGCATACCGACGGTCGCCGAATGCGGTGGGTTTCTGTACCTGCAGCGCGAAATCGCCGATAGCGAGGGGCGGCGCTGGCCTGTTGCGGGCGCCCTTGAGGGCGCAAGCGAGAACGGGGGAAGGCTGTCCCATTTCGGGTACGTGGAGCTCGCTTCCCAACGCGACGGTCTCTACGGGCCGCGCGGCACACGCATCCGCGCGCACGAGTTCCACTACTGGCAGTCCACCTGCCCGGGCGGCGACTTCTGGGCGCAGAAGCCTCGGCGCGACAAGGGCTGGCCCTGCATGACGACCACCCCGTCCCTGGTGGCGGGCTTCCCGCATGTGTACTATCCTACGAACCCCGACGTTGCGCGCGCGTTCGCGTCTGCCGCAGCGTCGTTCGCAGAGAGGAGGCGGCATGGCTGAAGCAACCGAAACCGCGCTTGCCTGCATCCGCGAGGAAGTCGAGCGCGCGTTCTCGTTGGCGCCGGGTGCCGTGCTCGAAGCCGCGCTCTCCCGGATCGCGCCCGCAGACGAGTGCGCCCGCGCCGCCGCGTACGCCGCGTGGGACTCCATCGCGCACCCCTTGGGGGGATTGGGCGACTTTGAAGACGCCGTCGCGTGTATCGCCGCAGCTCAGGGGAGCGCCGAGGTGGCCGAGTTTCCCCGTGCGCTCGCGGTATTCTTCTCCGACAACGGGGTCGTTGCCGAAGGCGTGTCGCAAAGCGGGCAAGACGTGACGCGAGCCGTCGCGCGCAACATGTGCGAGGGGGCCACGAGCGCCTGCCGCATGGCGGCGTTCGCGGGTGCCGAGGTCGTGCCCGTCGACGTGGGTATGGCCCGGGGCATAGAAGACGCGCGCATGGTGCGCGCGAACGTGCGGCGGGGGAGCGGCAACATCGCGCATGGCCCCGCTATGTCTCGTGATGGGGCCGTGCGCGCGATCGAGGTCGGAATCGCCGTCGCGTGCGGGCTTGCCCGCGCCGGCGTGCGCCTTCTCGCCGCGGGCGAGATGGGCATCGGCAACACCACCACCTCGGCGGCGGGGGCCGCAGGGCTCATCCGTGCGGACGCGCGTAGCCTTGTCGGGCGCGGCGCGGGGCTCTCGGACGCCTCGCTCGCGCGCAAGCGCGACGTGGTCGAGCGCGCTATCGACGCGAACTCGCCCGATCCCGCCGACCCGATTGACGTGCTCTCGAAGGTGGGCGGCTTCGACATCGCGGCGTTGTGCGGCTTCTACCTGGGGGCCGCGGCCTCGAAGGCGCCGGCGCTCCTCGACGGGGTCATATCCTGCACGGCGGCCCTGTGCGCGGCGCGCCTGTGCCCCAACGCCTTGGGCTACCTCGTGGGCACCCACGCATCAAGCGAACCCGCAAGCCAGGAGCTCCTTCGCGAGCTCGGCATAAAGGCACCCCTCGACGCAGGCATGCACTTGGGCGAGGGCGCGGGCGCCATGGCGTATCTGCCCCTTCTGGATTCGGCGCTGCGCGTGTATCGGGATGGGAAGACGTTCACGGCGACTGGCATGGCTGCTTACGAGCATTTCGAGGCCGGGAAATGACGGTGACGCTCGTTATCGGCGCCGCCGCGAGCGGCAAGAGCGCCTACGCCGAGTCCCTGTGCCTCGGGCACGACGGCCCCCGCGTGTACCTGGCAACGATGGAGCCCTTCGGGGAAGAGGGCGCCCGCCGCATCGCGCGCCATCGGGCGCTGCGCGAGGGCAAGGGGTTTTCCACCCTCGAACGCACGCGTGACGTGGGCGCCGCAGTGCCCGGGCTTCCGCGCGGCTGCACGCTTCTTTTGGAGGACGTGGGCAACCTGGTTGCGAACGAGCTCTTCGCGGAAGGCGGCTTGTCCCCGCGTGACCCCGACGCCGCGGCGTGCGAGGTGCTCGGAGGCATTGAACGGCTCGCTCAGGCCGCTGCGCATACGGTGGTGGTCACCGTCGACGTGTTCGCCGATGGGATGCGCTACGATGAAGGGACCGAGGCATGGAGGCGTGCGCTCGCGCGTGTGAACGCGGGCGTGGCGGCGCTGGCCGACCGCGCAGTCGAAGTGGTATGCGGGATTCCCGTGTGGATGAAAGGCGAAGGACCTACAAGGTGAAGATAGTAGAGGCAATCGGCGCGGCGTTCGGAACGTTCTCGCGCATCCCCGTCCCGAAATCGGCCTGGACCGATTTCGGGTCAACCCATGCGCTTGCCGCGTTTCCCCTGGTGGGCCTTGCGGAAGGCTTCCTCATGACGGCGTGGGGGCACGTGGCGAACCTGCTCGGCGTGCCCGTGACCATCGTCGCGGCCGTGCTCGTGGCGCTGCCTGTGGCGGTGACGGGGGGCATCCACCTAGACGGGCTCTGCGACACCTCCGATGCGCTTGCAAGTTGGGCCCCGCGCGAGCGAAAGCTCGAGATCATGCACGACCCGCGGGCGGGCGCCTTTGGGGTCATTGGTGTTGTTGTGTACCTTATTCTGCAGTTTTCCCTGTTCACCGCGCTGCCGCTTACGGCGGGGGCGTTCCTCGCGCTTCTGTGCTCGCTCGTGTTCTCCCGCGCGCTTTCGGGGCTCGCCGTAGAATGCTGGCCTGCCGCGCGGGCGGACGGCATGGCCGCGGGGCTCTCGCCTGCGAAGAAGCGCGCGGAGATCGTCGTGCCGCTTTGCGCTTTCGCTGCTGCTTCGGCTGCAGGGATGGTCGCGTGCGCTCAGGCCGTCGGCGCCCTTATAGCGGTGGCGGGGCTTTTGGTGCTCGCGTGGTACCGCCATGTTGCCCTGTCCCGCTTCGGCGGGGTGACGGGGGATTTGGCCGGATGGTTTCTGCAATGGGCCGAGCTCGCGATGCCTGCCATGCTGGTGGCGGGGGGCATGCTCCTATGATGCTCGTGGTAGGTGGCGCGCATTCGGGGAAGAGGACCTTCGTGCGCGAAAAGCTCGGGTTCGCGGCGGACGATTTCGTCGACGCGGCGCAGCTTACGGAGGGCGGTGTGCCCGCGGCTTTTGCCGGCCGCGTCGCGTACCGTGCTGAGGAACTCGTACGCGCGTTCGACGCTGACCGGGCGCTCGAGCGGCTGATCGGCTTCGACGTAGTGATTCTGTCCTTGGTCGGCTCGGGGGTCGTCCCTATGCGTGCGGAAGACGCCCAATGGCGCGAGCGCGCGGGGCGCCTGGGATGCGCGCTCGCTGCGCGCGCTGACGTCGTCGTGCGCATGACGTGCGGGATTCCCCAGGTCATCAAAGGAAAACTTGCCGATGCGCCTCGAGGGACGCAGGGCGCGGGCGCGCCTTTGGAAGTCGTCTTCGTGCGCCATGGTGCCACGGCGGGCACGGAAGACCATCGCTACAGCGGGGCGGGCACCGACGAGCCCCTGTCGAGCGCGGGCGAGCGCGCTTTGCGCGACCTCGCGTGCGATCGTGACGTGTTCCGTGTTATCACGAGCGGCATGGCCCGCACCGACCAGACGGCGCGCATCCTCTTCCCGAACGCGGAGCTTATGGCGTGCCCCGGTCTGCGCGAGATGGATTTCGGTGACTTCGAGGGGCGAAGCGCAGCCGAGCTTAAAGAGGATGTGCGCTACCGCGCCTGGGTAGACTCCTGGTGCGAGACGCGCTGCCCGCATGGCGAGGACAAGGGCGATTTCACCCGCCGCGTCGTCGCGGCGTTTCGGGAGGCGTGCGAATCGGAGCGCGCCCAGGGGAGTGGGCGCGCCGTCTTCGTCGTTCACGCGGGTACCGTGAAAGCGCTGCTCTCCGAGTTAGCTGTCCCGAAAATGGGATATTTCGACGTGCATACCGAGCCGGGCGGCGCATGGGCCGCCACCTGGGATGGGCGCTGCCTTCGCGACGTTCGTCCCGCTTCGGGGGGCGATGCCCGGTGATGACGATTCTTGCCGTCGCCGCCGGGTTCGCGGCCGACCTTGCCTTCGGCGACCCGCGCTGGCTCCCCCATCCCGTCGTCGCCATGGGGCGCGCGATCACGTGGGCCGAAGGCCGCCTGCGGCGCGCATTCCCGCAAACGTCCGCGGGCACGCGCGCCGCAGGGCTTGTGCTCGCCGTGGCGCTTCCGCTTGCGTGTGGGCTTTTGACCTGGGGAATCCTGCATCTTTGCGGCATGGTTCACCCCGGCTTGCGCTTCGTGGCCGAGGCATGGGCGAGCTATCAGATTCTCGCGGCATGCGAGCTGCGCCGCCAGAGCCTGGCCGTGGCCCGCGCGTTCTCGAAGGGCGGCCTTGTCGCGGCGCGCGAAGCCGTCGGGCTCATCGTGGGACGCGACACGTCTGTTCTCGACGAGCACGGCGTCGCGCGCGCCGCCGTGGAAACGGTGGCGGAGAACGCGAGCGACGGCGTCATCGCGCCGCTTTTCTACCTTATGATCGGGGGTGCGCCCTTGGGCATGGCGTACAAGGCGGTGAACACGCTCGACAGCATGGTGGGCTACAAAAACTCGCGTTACATCGACTTCGGCTGCGCCTCGGCGCGCCTCGACGATGCGGTGAACTGGATTCCCTCGCGCTTATCGGCCCTGTTTATGATCGCCGTGTGCCCGTTCGTCGGGCTCGACGCGTGCGGGGCGGCGCGCATCTGGCGCCGCGACAGGCGTCGCCATGCGAGCCCGAACGCGGCGCAGACCGAGTCGGCGTGCGCGGGCGCGCTCGGGCTGCGCCTGGCAGGACCCGCGGTGTATTTCGGCAAGCTCGTTGAGAAACCGACGATAGGCGACGCGTCCCGTGAAATCGAGTGGGGCGACATCGCCCGGGCGACAAGGCTCATGCTCGCCGCGTCCGTATGCGCGCTCGTCGTCTTCGGCGCCGCGCGCGCGGCGGTCGTGCTCGCCGTGGGGGCGATGGCATGAGGAAAGACCACGCCGCGCCCCGGGCTGCCGGGGGAATCCTGCGCGCCCGTGCGCATGGGGGCAGCTGGCAATCGCTCGGCATCGCTTGCGAAGGGGGCGCCTCCGACCTCATCGACTTCTCGGTGAACGTGAATCCGGCAGGCCCCTCGCCGCGCGCCGTCGCCGCAGCTTGCAAGGCGCTTTCTCGAATCGACGCCTACCCCGATAGGGAAAGCATCGCCCTCGTTCGCGCCCTAGCGCGCGCCCAAGGCATTCCCGAAGATACTATCGTCTGCGGCGCGGGCGCGTCCGACATCATCTGGCGCCTCGCCGCGGCGGTGCGCCCGAAACGCATCGTCGTGTGTGCGCCGACGTTCTCTGAATATGCGGAGGCGGCATCGTACTACGGCGCATGCGTGCAGGAGTTCCCGCTCTCCGAAGCGGACGACTTCGACGTGCCCGCCTCCTTCGCCCGCGCGATCGAGGGGCCGGGAGACGTGGCGTACCTCTGCAACCCGAACAACCCGACGGGGCGCCTCGTCGACCCCAGCGTGATCGATGCCGCGGTTCGCCGCTGCGAGCAGGTGGGCGCGCTGCTCGTCGTGGACGAGTGCTTCCTCGGATTTGCGCCCGACGCCCGCGAAAGGAGCGTGGCCGCACGCGCCGCGTGTTCGCGCCATGTGGCCGTGCTCTCCGCGTTCACCAAGCTCTACGGAATGGCGGGGTTGCGGTTGGGATATCTGATCAGCGGAAACGCCCAACTCATCGAGGGGATTCGCCGGGCGGGGCAGGCGTGGCCCGTCCCCTCGGTCGCCGAGGCCGCGGGCATCGCCGCTCTGGAAGACATTGAATACGTCTCGCGCACGCGCGATGTATTGGCGGGCGAGCGAGCGTGGCTTTCCCACGAGCTCTCCTCGCTCGGGCTTTCCGTCGTGCCGTCGGATGCGAACTTCCTTTTAGTCCGCACGCCGGCGAAAGACATCCCCGAGCGCCTGTATAAACAGGGGGTTTTGGTCCGCACGTGCGACTCGTTTTCGGTACTGTCCCGTTTCTGGTTCCGCGTCGCGGTGCGCACGCGCAAGGAGAACGCCCGGCTTGCGATGGCGTTCAGCCGCGCGCTTCGGGCGGAAGGCGCATCGGGCGAAGGCGAACCCGTCGAACGGGGCGGCGCTTCTTGCAGCGGCGCTATGGCGGGCGCGGATGGCCGAGGTTCGGCGAAGGAGGTCGATACCCGTGGGTAGGGCGAAGCCCATCATGATCCAGGGCACCATGTCGAACGCGGGGAAGAGCCTGCTTGCGGCGGGGCTGTGCCGTGTGCTTTCGCAGGACGGCCTGCGCGTGGCTCCCTTCAAGAGCCAGAACATGGCGCTCAACAGCGGTGTCACGGCCGACGGGCTCGAGATGGGGCGCGCCCAGATCATGCAGGCCGAGGCGTGCGGCATCGCGCCCGACGTGCGCATGAACCCCATCCTGCTCAAGCCCGAAAGCGACCACCGAAGCCAGCTCATCGTGGCCGGCAAGGCGCAGGGAGCCTTCGCTGCGAGGGACTACTTCGCGCGAAAGAAGGCGCTCATGCCGCAGATTTTGGAGGCGTTCGATTCGCTCGCGGAGGAAAACGACGTCATCGTCATCGAGGGCGCTGGCAGCCCCGTCGAAATCAACCTTGCCGAAAACGACATCGTCAACATGGGGCTTGCGCGCGCCGTGTCCTCCCCCGTGCTGCTCGCGGGCGACATCGACCCAGGCGGGGTGTTTGCCCAGCTCTACGGCACGGTCGCGCTCCTTGCGCCCGAGGACCGCGCGCTTTTGCGGGGGCTTGTGGTGAACAAGTTCCGCGGCGATGTGGAAATCCTGCGCCCGGGTTTGGCCCCGCTCGAGAAGATGTGCGGGGTTCCCGTTGTGGGCGTCGTGCCGTATCTTACGCTCGACCTGGACGACGAGGACTCGCTTGCGCCGCGCCTATCTGCCCGCGAGGCGCGCGGCGTCATCGACATCGCCGTCGTGCGCCTTCCGCATCTATCGAACTTCACCGACTTCGACCCGCTTTCGCGCGTGCCCGGCGTGGGCGTGCGCTACGTTTCCTCGACGACCGATCTGGGCCGACCCGACCTGGTGGTGCTCCCTGGCTCGAAGACCACGCTCGACGACGCGCGCTGGCTTGCGGCTAGCGGCATCGGGGCCTGTGTACGCGCGCTTTCGGGCGCGGGCACGCCGGTGCTCGGCATATGCGGAGGCTACCAGCTTTTGGGAGACGAGCTTTCCGATCCGCACGGCAGGGAAGGCGCTGGCACCGCGCGCGGGCTCGGGCTCATCCCTGCAAGTACGGTGTTCAAGGAGGAAAAGCGCCTCGCCCAGTCGGCACTGCGCATCACGGGCGCCCAAGGCGCGTTCTCGGTGTGGAACGGCATGACGGCTCGCGGGTACGAGATTCACGACGGCGAAACGACCGTCTCCTGCGCCCCTGCGGGCACGATTGGCGGCAAACCAGAAGGCGCGGCCTGCGGAAACGTGTTCGGAACCTATCTCCACGGCCTGTTCGACGAACCGGGGGTGGCGCTCGCCCTCGCGCGCTCGCTTGCGCGCATGCGCGGCCTGCCCGAGCGCAGGATCATCTGGCTCCATGCGCTTCCCAACGCCATGCTCTCGATCCTCACGATCCTCGGCTTCTTCCTCGGCACGCTCGTCGCGGGCGCCGTCATCACCGAAAACGTCTTCTCCTGGCCCGGCGTCGGCAAGCTCCTCGTCCAGTCGGTCGCCTCGCGCGACATTCCCGTCGTGCAGATGATCGTGCTGGTCACGGGCGCCTCGCTCGTCACCGCAAACCTTCTCATGGACCTTCTCGCACTCGTCGTCAACCCGCGCCTTCGCAAGGGAGACAACTGATGACCACACGTCCCGCACTCGCCATTGCGGCAGGCATCATCCTCGCCGTCTTCTTCACCGCAGGGCTCCTCGCGCCCGTCCTCGCCCCGTACGACCTCGAGGCCATGGACCTCACGGCCCGCCTCCTCATGCCGTTTGAGTCCGCCGCTCACATCCTCGGCACCGACGAGCTCGGGCGCGACATCTTCTCGCGCCTTCTCTACTCGATCCGCATGTCCTTCGTGCTCGCCGTCGTGGGCACGCTGCTCGGCGCCGTCATCGGCACGCTGCTCGGCTTTCTCGCCGCCCGCTTCGGCGGCATCGTCGACGACGCCGTCAACTGCGGCATTGACTTCACGGCCTCGCTCCCCTTCATCATCCTGGCCCTCACGATCATCGCCTTCCTCGGCACCGACGTCACCGTCATCATCGTGATCATG